>JAOPZG010000669.1 GCA_025964215.1 Conexibacter sp. | reverse complement strand
CGTCCTCGTCTACCGCGTCGAGTCCGACAGCCCGGTCAACGCGCTGATCAACCCCGAGATCGAGTGGTCGTCCAAGGACAAGGAGTGGGCCGAGGAGGGCTGCCTCAGCCTGCCCGCCGTCCACGTCGAGGTCGAGCGCGCCGTCCACGTCCGCGTCACGGCGCAGGACGAGCTGGGCGAGGCGATCCTCGTCGAGGCCTCGGGCCTGGAGGCGCGGGTCATCCAGCACGAGATGGATCACCTCGACGGCGTCCTGATCCTGGACCGCGCCCCGCGCGACCAGCGCAAGGAGGGCATGCGCGCCCTCCGCGCGGCCCTCGAAGCCGCCGAAGACGACGCGGCGTAACGCTCGACCATCTGATGCGGACCGTCTACCTCGGCACGTCCGACTTCGCCGCAGGCGTCCTCGAGGCGCTCGCTGCCGGCCCGCACCGGCCGGCGCTCGTGATCACGCGGCCGGACGCCAAGCAGGGGCGGGGGGCAAGCTCGGCCCGCCGCCCGTGGCCGTCGCCGCCCGCGCGCTGGGGATCGACGTCGACCAGCCCGCCTCGGTCAACCGCCCGGAGGTCCGCGAGCAGCTCGCCTCCGTCGAGCCCGAGGCGGTGATCCTGTGCGCGTTCGGCGCGCTGGTCCGCGAGCCGCTGCTGAGCGACCACGACATCTTGAACGTCCACCCGTCGCTGCTGCCGCGCTGGCGCGGCGCGGCGCCGGTCGAGCGGGCGATGATGGCCGGCGACGCGCAGACCGGCGTCTCGATCATGCGCCTGGTCGCCGAGCTCGACGCCGGGCCGGTCTACGCCCAGCAGGCCGAGCCGATCCTGCCGACCGACGACTACGCCTCGCTCTCCGCGCGCCTGCAGGACGTCTCGGTCGCGCTCCTCAACCACGTCCTCGACACGCACCCCGAGCCCGCGCCGCAGCCCGAGGACGGCATCACCTACGCCGAGAAGCTGACCGCTGAGGACCGCACGCTGGACCTCACGCGCCCGCCGGAGGAGAACGTCCGCATCGTGCGCGCGTTGCACCCGCACATCGGCGCGCGGATCGCGCTGCCCTCCGGCGACTTCCTCGGCGTGCAGGAGGCGACGATCAGCCTCGACGGCACGCTCGAGCTCGTCACCGTCCAGCCCGCGGGCGGGCGGCAGATGGCGTACGCGGAGTACCTGCGGGGCCGTCCGCCGGTGCTTTGAACGCCTGCCAGTCGCTGAAGCCGCCGTCGTAGGAGTGGACCTCGAGGTCGGCGACCTCGACGATCCGGTCGGCGATCCGGTCCAGGAAGTAGCGGTCGTGGGAGACCGCGATCACGGTGCCGTCGTAGGTCTCCAGCGCCTTCTCGAGCGTCTCGGCCGCGTCGATGTCGAGGTGGTTGGTCGGCTCGTCGAGCAGCAGGCAGTTCGCGCCGCCGAGCATCAGCGTCAGGCAGCGCAGGCGCGTGCGCTCGCCGCCGCTCATTGAGGAGACCGGCCGGCGGACCTGCTCGTAGTCGAAGAGGAAGGCCATAGCTTGCGCACGGCGGCCTCCTCGCTCATCGCGCCGGTCGCGCGGACGACGTCGATCGCGCTGAGCTCGCCGGGCAGCTCGTCCACGGACTGCGTGAGGTGGTCGAACGCGATGGTGGGACCCGCCCAGCGCTCGCCGCCGCTCAGCGCCAGCTCGCCCTCCAGGAGCTTCAGCAGCACCGTCTTGCCCGACCCGTTGGGACCGACCACGCCGACGCGCTCGCCGCGCATGATCGTGAGGTCGACGCCGGTGAGCACGGGGTCGAGCTCGGCGTCGCGCAGCTCCACGACGCGCTCGCCGCCGCGCATCCCGCTGCGCAGCTCCAGCGCCATCTTGCGGCGCTCGAAGACCGGCCGCTCGACCTGGTCGATGCGGTCGATCCGCCGCTGCATGTTGCGCGCCCGCGTGGCGAAGCGCTCGTCGAGCGTCCGGTTGGCCCAGTCCTTGAAGACGCGGATCGCCTGCTCCATCCGCTCGATCTCCTTCTGCTGGGTCACGTAGACCTGGCGCCGGCGGACGAGCTCGATCTCGCGGGCGACCGTGTAGGCGCTGTGGCCGCCCTGCCACATGCGGACGCGGCCGCGGTCGAGCTCGGCGATCTGCGTGACGACCTCGTCGAGCAGGTAGCGGTCGTGGCTGACCACGACGACCGCGCCCGGCGCGCGGGCGACGAGCTCCTCCAGCAGCGAGCGGCGCGCCATGTCGAGGTGCGCCTCGGGCTCGTCCAGCAGCAGGAGGTCGGGCTTGCGCACGAGGCACGCGGCCAGCGCCACGAGCTTGCGCTCCCCGCCGGACATGCGGCGCGTCTCGCGCTCGAGCATCGCGTCGTCGAGGCCGAGGTCGCGCAGCAGCCGCACCGCGTCGCCGTCCACGGTCTGCTCGCCGATGGCCTCGACCAGGCGCAGCTGGCGCTCCAGCAACCGCGTCATCCTCGGGAGGTCCTCGGCCAGCGCCGGGTCGGCGAGGGCGCGCTCGACCTCCGCCAGCTCGGCGTGCAGCGCGGCCGCGGCCGGCACCGCGGCGCGCACGGTCTCCAGCGCGGTGCGGCCGTCGCCCTGCACCAGCTGGGGAAGGAACGCGAGCGTCGCGCCCTTGCGAATGGTGAGCGTGCCCGCGTCGGGCGCCTCGATCCCGGCCAGCAGGCGCAGGATCGTGGACTTGCCGGCGCCGTTGGCCCCGATCAGGCCGACGCGCGCGCGGGAGCCGACCTCGAGGTCGAGCCCGTCGAGGACGCGGCGCCCGCCGAAGGCCTTGACGACGGCGCGCAGGCTGAACGCGGGGGCGGTGGGGACGGAGACGGCCATGCCCGGACCACGGTATTCGTCATCGGACACGGAGTGGAAGGGGGTTCTCCCTAGTCTAGGAGTGGTGCCTGCCAGTCCCGCCCGTCGCACCGCGCTGACCGTCCTCCGGCGCGTCGAGGAGCAGGGCGCCTACGCCGACCGCGCCCTGCACGGCGACGCCCGCGACCTCGACCCCCGTGACCGCGCCCTCGCCAAGCGGCTCGTCTTCGGCACCATCCAGCGGCGCGCGACGCTCGACTGGATCATCGCCCAGCACGTCGACCGCAAGCTCGAGCCGCAGGTCCGCGCCGCGCTCCTGCTCGGCCTCTACCAGCTGCTCTACACCGACGTCCCGGCCCACGCCGCGGTCGCCGAGTCCGTCGAGCTGGCCAAGCCCAGCCCGGGCGCCAAGCTCGTCAACGCGGTCCTGCGCAAGGTCCAGCGCGAGGGCGTCCACCTGCCCGAGGACGACAACCCCAAGGGCGCCGCGATCCGCCACTCGCACCCGGAGTGGCTCGTGCTGCTGTGGTGGGACTGGCTCGGCGCCGACGAGGCCCGCGCGCTGCTGGCCGCCGACAACGAGCCGGCGGAGCTGGCGCTGCGGATCAACCCGCTGGCCGGCGTCGAGGTCGACCTCCCGGGACGCCGCGAGGACGACGCGCTCGTCGTCGAGGGCCCGCTCGACGTCCTTGCCCACCCGCTCTACCTCTCCGGGGCGATCACGCCGATGTCGCGCGCCTCGCAGCGCGTCGCCCGCGCCGTCGACCCGCAGCCCGGCGAGCGCGTCCTCGACCTCTGCGCCGCGCCCGGCGGCAAGACCACGCACCTGGCCGCGCTGATGGGCGACGAGGGCGAGATCGTCGCCGTCGAGCGCCACCCGCGCCGCGCCCAGGCGCTGCTGGCGCAGGCCGAGCGCCTGCACGCGAAGAGCGTGCGCGTCCAGGTCGCCGACGCCAAGGAGATCACGGTCGACGGCCTCGGCGGGCGCTTCGACCGCATCCTGGTCGACCCGCCGTGCAGCGGCCTCGGCACGCTGCGCACCCACCCGGACCTGCGCTGGCGCGTGAGCCCCGAGTCGATCGAGGCGCTGCGCACCGAGCAGGAGGCGATCGTCGCCGCGGCCCGCTCCGTCCTGGCCCCGGGCGGCCGGCTCGTCTACTCCACCTGCACGCTCTCGCCCCGCGAGGAGATCGTCGACGGCGACGTGACGCGCACGCTCCCGCACCGCGACGGGACCGACGGCTTCTATATTGCCGTTGCAGATGGAAACTAAGGAGCTCGGGCTGAAGTGCCCCGGATGCGGGGAGCCGTGGCTGCGACCGACCACCCTGGCCGGCCGCTATCGCTGCGTGTACTGCCTGCACCGCTACGAGCTGCGCTCGGTCTGCCCCGACTGCGGCGAGCACGGCACGATCGTCCGCATGTCCTCCACCGCCACCACGCAGTGCAACCACTGCGGCGGCTCGATGCTCATCGAGGTCTGATGGCCCGTCCCCGCCGCATCGCCCCGAGCATCCTCGCGGCCGACTTCGCCCGCCTCGGCGCGCAGGTCGCCGAGGTCGTCGACGCGGGCGCCCGCGTCATCCACGTCGACATCATGGACGGCCACTTCGTCCCGCCGCTCTCGATGGGCCCGCAGGTCCTGAGCGCGCTGGTCGACCTCGGCCTGGAGGGCGTCGAGTACGACGTCCACCTGATGATCATGTCGCCCGAGCGCCACGTCGCCGACTTCGCCAAGGCCGGCGCGACCAACATCACCTTCCACGCCGAGGCGACGCCGCACGTCGACTACGTCGTCCAGCAGATCCGCGAGCTCGGCTGCACCGCGGGCGTCGCGGTCACGCCCTCGACGCCGCTGGACGTCTTCCGCGAGGTCGACGTCGACCTCGCGCTCTGCATGACCGTCAACCCGGGCTGGGGCGGTCAGAGGTTCATCCGGTCCTCACCGGACAAGATCGGCCGACTGCGCAAGCTGATCGGCGACGGTCCGGAGCTGGAAGTGGACGGCGGGATCGACGCTTCCACCGCCGGCCTGGCCGCCGGCGCCGGCGCCACCCTGCTCGTCGCCGGCAGCGCGCTCTTCGGCGCCGCGGACCCGGCCCAGGCCTACCGCGACATCGCCGCCGCGGCCGGGGTGTAGCCAGCCGTAGATACTCGGCCCTGTGCAGGGCCGATCATTGTGAGCAAGCCCGTGAGCACGAAGGTCCTCATCGTCGACGACCACCCGACCTTCCGGTCGACCGCTCGCCTCCTCTTGGAGAGCGAGGGCTTCGACGTGATCGGAGAGGCCCCGGACGGCCTCAGCGCGATCGCCGCCGCGGGCGAGCTGCACCCCGACCTGGTGCTGCTGGACGTCAACCTCCCGGACCTCGACGGCTTCGACGTCGCGGCGCGCATCACGAGCGTGCTCGGCGCGCCCGCGGTGGTGCTGACCTCCAGCCGCGACAGCTCGGACTTCGGGCCCCTCGTGCACCGAAGCGGCGCGCGGGGGTTCATCCCGAAGGGCGAGCTCTCGGGCGCGGCACTCACCGAACTGATCCGATGAGGTCGAACCTTGCCGTCGCGTCGGACCGCCGGCGCGGGGGGCAGGTTCGATGAGCTCGCTCCGAGCGGCGCTGATCGCGCTGTTCGCAGCATCCGTCGGCATGGCCGCGGTGATGATCGCCCTGGTCGTCTCCAGCGACCACGAGGACGCCAAGACGCTGACGGCGACGCTCGGCCCGTTCATCGGCCTGAGCTTCTGCGGGACCGGCGTCTTCGCGTGGTCGCGCCGCCCGCACAACCGCTTCGGCGCGCTGATGACCGCAGTCGGCTTCGCGTGGTTCCTGGCTGGGCTGGCGGAGGCGAACGACCCGTGGGTCTACACGCTCGGCGCCTACCTCGGCCCGCTCTACTTCGTGCTCGTCGCGCACATGCTGCTGGCCTTCCCGAACGGCCGGCTGGAGACGACGGCCGCCCGGACGCTGCTGGCGATCGGCTACCTCGACGCGCTCTTCGTCCAGCTCCCGTTCTTCCTGCTCGACGGCGACATCACCGACCCCGCCGACGCGCCGCAGAACGCGTGGGGGCTGATCGACAGCCCCGACAGCGCGCAGGTCTTCCAGGCGGTCTCGCAGCTCGTCGCCGCCGTGCTGATCGCGTGGCTCGCGGTCCAGCTCTTCCAGAAGCGCCGGGTCGCCTCGCCGCCGCAGCGGCGCGTGATGGCGCCGGTGCTGTGGACGGGGCTCGTGCTCAGCGGCGCGCTCGCGGTCGCGGTCGTCAGCCAGCTCTTCGGCTCGACCAACCTGATCGCGACGAGCCCGAGCCTCGTCTCGCTGATCACCTTCGCGGCGCTGCCGTGGGCGTTCGTCATCGGCCTGTTGCGCTCGCGCTACTCGCGGGCCGGCGCCGTCGGCGACCTCGTCGAGCGGCTGAACGCCCAGGGGATCGAGGGCGAGTCGCTGCGCGACGCGCTCGCCGACGCGCTCGGCGACCGCTCCCTGGCGCTCGCCTTCTGGTCGCGCGGCTCGGAGCGCTACGTCGACGCCCACGGCCAGCCCGTCGACCTCCCGCCTGCCACCTCGCGCTCGCGCGCCGTCACCGAGATCGAGCGCGAGGCCGTCCCGGTCGCGGCGATCGTCCACGACGCCGCGCTGCTCGACGAGCCCGGGCTCGTCCGCGCGGCCGGCGCCGCCGCGGCGCTGGCGCTTGAGAACGAGCGCTTGGAGGCCGAGCTGAAGGCGCGCGTCGCCGAGCTCCAGGTCTCGCGGGCGAAGGTCATCGAGGTGGGCATGGCCGAGCGCCGCGCGCTGGAGCGCAACCTCCACGACGGCGCCCAGCAGCGGCTCGTCGCGCTCTCGCTCCAGCTCGGGCTGGCGAAGACCAAGCTGCGCGACGACCCCGACGTCGCCGAGCGGATCCTGGACGGCGCGCGGGTCGAGCTCGCCTCCGCGCTGGAGGAGCTGCGCGAGCTCGCCCGCGGCATCCACCCGGCGATCCTGACCGACCGCGGGCTGGCCCCGGCGCTCGAGGCGCTGGCCTCGCGCGCGCCGGTCCCGGTGGAGATCGACGCGGTCCCGGACGGGCGCATGCCGTCACCCGTGGAGGCCGTCGCGTACTTCGTCGTCGCCGAGTCGCTGACGAACATGGCCAAGTACGCCGACGCCGAGTATGCGAGTGTCCGCGTACTTCGAGAGAATGGCTACGCAGTGGTGGAGATCGAGGACAACGGCATCGGTGGCGCGGATCCGTCCGCAGGCTCAGGCCTGCGCGGCCTCGCCGACCGCCTGGCCGCCCTCGACGGACGGCTTGAAGTCGACTCTCCTCCTGGGGTCGGCACAACGGTGAGGGCGAGGATCCCGTGCGCGTAGTTCTGGCTGACGACTCGGTGCTGCTCCGCGAAGGGCTCGCGGCGCTGCTCGAAGGCAGGGACTTCGACGTGGTCGCCCAGTCGGGCGACGCCGAGGACCTGCTGCGCAAGGTCGGGGCCCACAAGCCCGACGTGGCGATCGTCGACGTGCGCATGCCGCCGACGCACACCGACGAGGGCCTCAAGGCCGCGCTGGAGATCCGCGAGCGCTTCCCGGAGACCGGCGTGCTGGTGCTCTCCGCCTACGTCGAGGAGACGAGCGCGCTCGAGCTGCTGAGCGACGACGCCGCCGGCATCGGCTACCTGCTGAAGGACCGGGTCAGCGACGTCGACCGCTTCACCGAGGCGGTCCGGCGCGTGGGGGAGGGCGGCAGCGCGCTCGATCCCGAGGTCGTCTCGCGCCTGCTCGGCCGCCGCCGCCGCGAGGATCCGCTGGAGGCGCTGTCGCCGCGCGAGCGGGAGGTGCTCGGCCTGATGGCCGAGGGCCGCTCCAACCACGCGATCGCCGAGGCGCTCGTCGTCACCGAGCGCGCCGTCGAGAAGCACGTCACCTCGATCTTCACGAAGCTCACGCTGCCGCCGACGGTGGTCGACCACCGCCGCGTGCTCGCGGTTCTGGCGTACCTGCAGTCCTAGCGGGTTCTCCTACACCTTGGGCTTGCCGCCGCGCTTCTTGACGGCGCAGGTGTGGTACTTGCGGGAGCCCTTGAGCACGGTGCCGTCGGCGAGCCGGAGCTGGATCGCCACGGTGAACGTGCCCTTGGGCAGGTGCAGCAGGTTGACGGTGGAGCGCAGGCGGCTGCCCTTGCGGACCGCGACGCGCTTGCCGTTCAGCGAGACGGTCGCGTCCTTGACCGCGACGCCCTTGGGCACCCGCAGGCGGATCCCGAACTTGCGCCGGCTGGCGCAGCTCTTGGTCGGCGGGAAGCTGACGGCCTGCGTGATGGTGAGCGGCGCCGGCTTGGGCGCCACGGGCTTGCTGGGCACGTGGACGACGATGCCGGCGGGCGCGACGGGCGCGGGCGTCGCCGGCGCCGGGCTCGCCGGCGCGGGCGTCTCGCCGGACGGCGGCGGCGTGCTCGCCGAGCCGTCGTCGCCGTAGGCGAGCACGAAGGGGCGCACGTCGTAGGGCGGCGCCTGGAGCATCCGCGATCCCGGGACCAGCAGCCGCTGGTGGACCGGGTCGGCGGTCAGCCGGAAGCCGTTGGCGTAGGAGCCGACGCCGGTCACCGTGACGCCGCCGCTGCCGAAGGCGGGGTCGAGCGTGCCGGCCGCGGTCAGGCGCGCGATCGACGGGGCGTTCGTGTTGCCGTACGGGCCCGGGCCGTCGGGGTCGAACGAGCCCTGGCCGGAGAAGACGACGCGGTCGCCGGCGGAGACCAGCACGCCGCTGGCGCGTCCCATCTGCGCCGCCGGCAGCCAGACGATGCCGGGCGCCGGCGTGCCCGATCCCCAGCTCGTGTCGAGCGCGCCCGCGGCGGTGAAGCGCACGACCGTGCCACGGCCGTCGCCGTTGCTCGGCGTGGTCTGGCCGCTGAGCAGGACGCGACCCTGGCTGTCGACCGCGATGCCGAACCCGGTGGCGATCGCGAAGCCGGGGCCCTTGGCGAAGTCCGAGGTGGCGATGCCGTCGCCGCCGCCGAAGCCGGCGTCCGGGGCGCCGCCCGCGGTCAGCTTCAGCGCCTCCGCGTCGAGGTCGCGGTCGCCGGCGACGAGGATGCTGCCGCCGGCGCCGAAGGCCAGGTCGCGGAACTGCACCGACGGCGTGCCCGCGGCGAGCGAGTTCGGGTCGGCGAAGACGCCGTTCGCGCCGAACGTGCCGTCGAGGGCGCCCGCCGCCGTGAAGCGCGCGACGAAGCCCTGGTTGTGCGCGCCGCCGGCCTCGGCGCCCGC
>JAOPZG010000658.1 GCA_025964215.1 Conexibacter sp. | reverse complement strand
GTCCATCGCCGTGACCTGCTTCTTGCGGTCGGCGACCTCCTTGAAGCGCTCGAAGGCCTGCTTGAGCTGGGAGCCGTCGATCGTGTAGCCGAGGTCCTCCAGCGCCTGGCGCAGCGCGGCGCGGCCGGAGTGCTTGCCCAGGACGAGGTCGGTCTTGGAGACGCCGACGTCCTCGGGCCGCATGATCTCGTAGGTCGAGCGCTCCTTGAGCATGCCGTCCTGGTGGATCCCCGCCTCGTGCGCGAACGCGTTGCGGCCGACGATCGCCTTGTTGGGCTGGACGGCGTAGCCGGTCAGGCGCGAGACCAGGCGCGAGGTCTTCGCGATCTCGGTCGTCACCGCGCCGGTGCTGTAGCCGAGGCGGTCGCGGCGCGTGTGCAGGAGCATGATCAGCTCCTCCAGCGACGCGTTGCCGGCGCGCTCGCCGATGCCGTTGACCGCGCACTCGATCTGCCGCGCGCCGGCCTGCACGCCGGCCAGCGAGTTGGCGACCGCGAGGCCGAGGTCGTCGTGGCAGTGCACCGAGAGCACGGCGTTCCGCAGGTCCGGGACCAAGGTGTACAGCTCGGTCAGGAACGCGGCGTACTCGTCCGGCGTGGCGTAGCCGACCGTGTCCGGGACGTTGATGGTCGTGGCGCCCTCGTCGAGGGCGATCTGCACGACCTCGGCGGTGAACGCCGCCTCGGAGCGCGTGGCGTCCATCGGCGAGAACTCGACGTCCTCGCAGAGCGCCTTGGCCTGCGCGACCGACGCGCGGGCGAGGCCCTTGACGTCCTCGCGCGTGGACATCAGCTGGTGCTCGATGTGGATGTCCGAGGTGGACAGGAAGGTGTGGATCCGAGGTCGCTCGCTCTCGCGGATCGCCTCCCATGCACGGTCGATGTCCGCGCTGTTGGCACGAGCAAGGGCGCAGATGACGGGGGCTGGGTGGGGACCGAAATCCGCGCGGGCGATCGTCCGGACCGCCTCGAAGTCGCCGGGCGAGGCGATCGGGAAGCCGGCCTCGATGACGTCGACGCCGAGGCGCGCGAGCTGCTGGGCGATCTCGAGCTTCTCGGTCGCGTTCAGCGAGATGCCGGGCGACTGCTCGCCGTCGCGCAAGGTGGTGTCGAACAGCAGGACGCGGTTCGGGTCTTCGGGCATCGGGTTCATGACGTTCTACTCCGTCTCTCAAGGGGGCTCGGGTACGGCTTCTTCAGGCTGGTTCGCGGCTTCAGGCGGCCGCCACGCGCAGTTCATCCCCCTAGCGGGGGAGGAGAAGAAGTCGGAGGTCGAGCAAGAGGAACGACATGGACTACGGGCGAGCCTAGCAGGGGCGCGCGGGATCCTCTAGGGAACCAGGACGACCTTGCCCACGTTCTCGCGCGCGGCGATGATCCGGTGCGCCTCGGGCGCGTCGGCGAACCCGACCGCCGCGTGCACGACCGGGTCGATCGTCCCGTCGGCCAGCATGGCGCCCAGCGGCGTGATCCACGGCTCGAGCGTGCCGCGGTCGTCCCACAGCGCGAGCATGTTGAGGCCGATGACCGCCTTGGACTCGCCCATCTGCTTGATGAGGTTGAACCCGCGGAACATCCGGCCCGCCTGCGGGAGCACGCGCGCGAGGTTGCGCTTCTCGCCCTCCTGGATCGACGAGGCGCCGTAGGCGACGAGCCGGCCGCCGGCGCGCAGCAGCGCGTAGGAGCGCTGGAACGAGCGGCCGCCGATCGCGTCGAGGATCAGGTCATAGGGCGGCAGGCCCTTCCACCAGCCGTCGCGGCGGTAGTCGATCGCGCGGTCGAGGCCGAGCTCGGCCAGGCGCGCGTGCTTGCCCGGCGACGCCGTGCCGTGGACCTCGGCGCCGGCCGCCTTGGCGAGCTGGAGCGCGGAGATGCCGACGCCGCCGGCCGCGGCGTGGATGAGCACGCGCTCGCCCGCTTGCAGCGAGCCGAAGCCGTGCAGCGCCGCCCAGGCGGTGGCGTAGTTGACCGGGATCGCCGCGCCCTGCTCGAAGCTCAGGTTCTCGGGGAGCGCGATCACGTCGTCGACCCCGGCGTTGATCGTGTCGGCGTAGCCGCCGAAGCGCGTGCCGGCCATGACGCGGTCGCCGGCGCTCCAGCGCTCGACGCCCGGGCCGACCGCCGCGACCTCCCCCGCGACCTCATAGCCGACGACCGCCGGCAGTGGCGGCGCCTCCTCGTAGAGCCCGACGCGCGCGAGCGTGTCGGCGAAGTTCACCCCCGCCGCCCGCACCGCGATCCGGACCCGGCCGGCGCCGGGCGCCGGCGGGTCGGGCCGCTCCTGGACCTGGAGGACCGTGTGGTCCCCGTGCTTGGGGATGACGACGACGCGCATGGTGAGCGACCCTATCCGGCGCGGACGACGAGCACGGGGCGCTGGCTCAGGTGAACCCCAGCGTGGCGGCGAGGCTGTAGCCCGGCGCCGTGGAGGCCACGGCGATCACCACGTTCGAGATGTAGCTGATCGCCCCGGTCTTCAGGCCCTTGTCGCCGGGCGCGAAGCCCATGCCCGGCATGCCCTCAGGGGCCGCGACGGTGTCCGCCTGCCCCGCTGTGCTCTCCATCGGCGCGAGCCTAGCCGCGGGCGGACGCCTCCGCCAACTCCAGGCCCACGTCGCTCGGCGCGCCGCCGGTGGCGCGGACGTCGCGCTTGGCGCGCGCCCGCTGCAGGACGACGTTGAGGCCCATCAGGACGAGCACGGCGAGCAGCAGCAGCGTCGCCAGCACGTTGACCTCGGCGGGCACGCCCTGGCGGGTCGCGCCGAAGATGAACAGCGGGAACGTCTGCGTCGAGCCGGCGTTGAAGCTCGTCACCACGTAGTCGTCGACGGAGATCGCCGCCGCCAGCAGCGCGGCGCTCGCCACGCCCGGGGCGATCATCGGCAGCGTGACCTTGCGGAACGTCGTCCACTCGGCCGCGCCCAGGTCCATCGCCGCCTCCTCGATGTGCCGGTCCATGCCCTCGAGCCGGGCTCTGACCGTCACCACCACGTAGGACACCGTGAACATCACGTGGGCGATGATGATGGTGATCATCCCCGTGCCGACGTGCAGGGTCAGGAAGAGGCCGAGCAGCGAGGCGCCGAGGACGACCTCCGGGGTCGCCAGCGGCAGGAAGACGAACAGGTCGGTCACGGCCTTGCCGCGGAAGCCGTAGCGCACGAGCGCCAGCGCCATGAACGTGCCGAGCGTGACCGCGATGACCGTCGTCGCCAGCGCGATGACCAGCGAGTTCTGCAGCGCCGTGGAGAGGTCCGCGTTCGCGAACGGGTGCGCCCAGTGCTTGAACGTGAAGCCCTGCCAGGTGAAGTTGAAGCGCCCTCTGTTGTCGTTGAACGAATAGAGGACG
>JAOPZG010000640.1 GCA_025964215.1 Conexibacter sp. | reverse complement strand
GCGAGGTCGTGCGCCTGCTGGCCGCCCGGCCCGGCCTGACGGCCTCGGCGCTCGCCGGCGAGCTGCCGGTCAGCCGCCAGGCGATCGCCAAGCACCTCGCGCAGCTCCGCGACGCCGGCCTCGCCTCGGCCGAGCACGCCGGCCGCGAGACCCGCTACCGCCTCACGCCCGAGCCGCTCGCGGGCGCCATGGAGTGGATGGTCGCCGCCGGCGCGCAGTGGGACACGCGCCTCGAGAAGCTCAAGCGCCAGCTGTAACCCTCAAGGGGGTCAGACCCCCTTGAGGGTGGTCGAGGGTTGGCGGCTCAGAGCTTCCGCGCCACCCACACCTCTTCGCTCGGCCAGCGCCGCGACCACTCGCGGCCCACGAAGAAGCGCACCTCATCGGGATCGCCCTCCGGCGCGCGCAGCTCGTGCAGCGCCTCGACCTCGAAGCCGGTCTCGCGCAGCAGCGCGAGCATCTGGCCGTGCGGCAGGTGGAAGTCGACGCCCTCCTCGCCCTCCCACTCCAGGCGGTGCAGGCCGAACTGGTCGCGCAGCAGCGTCGGCCCGCACGAGCCCTCCAGCGGCATCGTCAGCACCGCGATCACGCTGTTGGCGAGGAAGATCAGCCGGCCGCCGGATCGCAGCAGGCGATGCGCCTCCGGGATCCACACGTACGGGTCGCACCAGATCGCCGCGCCGTACTCGCTGAAGGCGAGGTCGAAGCTCGCGTCCGGCAGCGGCACGCGCTCGGCGGAGGCGTGGATCAGCGGGAACTCGAGGCCGTGCTCGGCCTGGAGCGTCCGGGCGGTCGCGAGCTGCGCCTCGGAGAGGTCGACCCCGACCGGGCGCATCCCGCGCCGCGCCAGCCACGCCGACCAGTACGCGGTCCCGCAGCCCAGCTCGATGACGTCGCCGCCGTCGAGGTCGGCCGGCAGGATCCCGGCGTCCGCCTCGGGCACGTGCCACATGCCCCAGTGCTCCTCGCTCGCCGCCCAGTTCGCGCGGCCCGGCGCGACCCACTTCGGCGCGTCGGCGTTCCAGTCGGCGCGGTTGCGCCGCTCGTGCTCGTTCAGGCCTGCGAGGTCGAGGCCGTCGTGGTCGCCCATGCGGCGACCGTATCGACGTCCGGCACCCCGCCGCCGAGGAGCGCGGCACGCCGTCGCTCCTTCATCGCGCGCAGGTCGAGATCCGCCTTCTCCAACAGATCCCCGGGAGTCGCGCCGTCCTGCGGGAAGACGGCCACGCCGATCGACGCGCGCACCGGCGCGCGGTCGGCCGCGGCGATCGTCGCCAGCGCGTCCTCGATCCGGCGCGCGAGCATCGCCGCGCCCTCCTCGTCGGACTCGGGCAGCAGGACCGAGAACTCGTCGCCGCCCTGGCGGGCGACCACGTCGCTGCCGCGGACGTTCTCGACCAGGATGCGGCTGACCTCCTGGAGCAGGCGGTCGCCCTCCAGGTGGCCGTGCGTCTCGTTGATCTCCTTGAAGCGGTCGACGTCGAGCGTCAGCAGTGCGAAGCGCTGGGGGTCGACCGCCGTGGCGGCGTGGAGCCGCTCGTGCAGCTTGCGGTAGTTGCCGACCCCGGTGAGCGGGTCGTGCTCGGAGCGGCGCTGCCACTCGCGGGCCAGGCGCTCGCCGTCGCGGGCGCGCATGGTCGCGGTCGCCGCGCAGGCGGCGAGGCACGCCGTGGCCGACGGCCAGTCGTGCAGGACGGTGGCCGCGAGGAGGCCGGCGAGCGCGGTCAGCGACTGGCAGACCACGCCCAGGGTCGGAGTGCGGAGGGACATTCCACACGAGGTGGTCGGCCGCGCGCCACCCCGCTTGAGGCCCGAAGGCCCTGCTTTCAGCGACGTTCAGGCGGAGGCGGGCGCCGGCGCGGCGGCGGCCATCGCCTGGCGGATCGACTTCGGGAGCATGAAGCGGACGTCCTCCTGGACGACCTGGAACTCCTCGACGTCCTCGGTGCCCCGCGCGCGGAAGTAGTCCACGAGCCGCTGCACGAGCTCCTCGGGCGCGCTGGCGCCGGAGGAGATCCCGACGACGCGCCGGCCCTCGAGCCACGCCTCGTCGATCTCCGAGACGTCGTCGATGAGGTGCGCGTCGGTGCCGAGCTCGCGCGTGACCTGCACGAGCCGGTTCGAGTTCGACGAGTTCTTGGAGCCGATCACCAGCAGCAGGTCGCAGTGCGAGGCCATCTGCTTGACGGCCGCCTGGCGGTTGGTGGTGGCGTAGCAGATGTCGACCGTGCGCGGACCGGTGATCGCCGGGAACTTGGCACGCAGCCGGTTGATGATCGTGAGCGTCTCGTCGACCGACAGCGTGGTCTGCGAGATGTAGGCGATCTTCTCGGGATCCGGGACGGTCAGCGCGTCGACGTCGGCCTCGGTCTCGACCAGGACGATGTGGTCGGGCGCCTCGCCCATCGTGCCCTCCACCTCCTCGTGGCCGGCGTGGCCGATGAGGACGATCGTGTAGCCCTCGGAGGCGAACTTCACGGCCTCGCGGTGGACCTTGGTCACCAGCGGGCAGGTCGCGTCGATCGTCTGGAGGCCGCGGGCCGCGGCGTCCGCGTGGACGGCCGGCGAGACGCCGTGGGCGGAGAAGACCGTAGTGGCGCCCTCGGGGACCGTGTCGTTGAGCTCGTCGACGAAGATCGCGCCGCGCTCGCGGAGCTGCTCCACGACGTGCTTGTTGTGCACGATCTCCTTGCGCACGTAGACCGGCGCGCCGTAGAGCTCGAGCGCACGCTCGACGGTCTGAACGGCGCGATCGACCCCGGCGCAGTACCCGCGCGGGGCCGCCAGGAGCAGCTTCTCGACAGTGGCGACCATCGCCGACGATTGTAGGGCGC
>JAOPZG010000606.1 GCA_025964215.1 Conexibacter sp. | reverse complement strand
CTGGCTGACCGCCCACGACGGCGCGCTGGCGTGCACCGAGACGTGGAGCGCGCCGGAGCTGCCGGCGGGCCCGTACCTCGCGCTCTGCGGCGCCCCCGAGGCGCCCGGCGCGGGCGGTCTCCTGGACACCGTGCGGCGCACGAGCGCGCCGGCGTGGATGGAGCGCGTCGGCCAGGATGCCGGCGCCGCGCTGGATCCCCGCCGCGCCCGCGCCGCCGACGCGTCCGGCTTGCAGACGCTCGCCGCCGTCCCGATCGTCAGCCGCGGCGAGACGCTCGGCGTCATGGAGATCGGCTCGTGCGCGGCCTCCAGCCACGACCAGGCGACCCTGCTGCTGCTGACCGACGTCGCGACCGCGATCGGCCAGTTCGTGCAGCGCCGCCGCGCCGAGGAGCGCATGACGATCCAGGCGGTCAACCTCGCCGCGGTCGCCGAGCTCTCCCACACGCTCGCCGACGTGCACGACCCCGCGATGCTGCGCCCGACGCTCGTGCGCGCGATCTGCGACCTCGCCCGCGCCGACTCCGTGATGCTGCTCGAGCCCGAGGGCCCGCGCCACCTGGCGATCACCGCCGAGGCCGGCGGCCTCGCGCCGGTCGGCATGCGCTTCGACGTGGAGACCGACGAGGCGATCGCCATCGACGTCTTCCGCAGCGGCCGCGGCCGCTTCGTCGCCGACTACGCGCACGAGGCGCGCCACGCCCGCGCGCTCCAGAGCTCCACCAGCCTGCGCAGCGCGCACTACGAGCCGCTGATCCGCGACGGCGAGACCACCGGCGTGCTCGTCATCGCGACGCGCGAGCTGCGCAGCCGCGACGCCGGCGGCCTCGACGCGCTGATGCGGCTGCTGGCCGGCGAGGCGAGCAGCGCGCTCGCGCTCTCCGACCTCGTCGCGACGCTCGACGCGCAGGCCGGGACCGACCAGCTCACCGGCCTCGCCAACCGCCGCACGTGGGACGAGGAGCTGCCGCGCGAGCTCGCCCGCGCGCTGCGCACCGGCCAGCCGCTGTCGCTGGCGATCATCGACCTCGACCGCTTCAAGGCCTACAACGACACGCACGGCCATCCGGCCGGCGACCGCCTGCTGCGCGGCGTCGCCGCGGCCTGGACCGAGCGCCTGCGCCACACCGACGTCCTCGCCCGCTACGGCGGCGAGGAGTTCGCCGTCCTGCTCCCGGGAGCCGACCCGAGCGCCGCGCGCGAGGTCGCGCAGTCGCTGCGCAACGCGATGCCGGACGCCGAGACCTGCTCGATCGGGGTCGTGACGTGGGACGGCGCCGAGGGCGGCGACACGCTCTTCGCGCGCGCCGACGCGGCGCTCTACCGCGCCAAGGACGGCGGCCGCGACCGCGTCGTCACCGCGTAGGGGCCGGACCCGGCGCAGCGCTACGGTGGCCGCAGTGGAGACGGCCAGCGCCCAGACCGCCCGGGGCCTCCCGGGGCTGGACCGGGCGCCCCCGATCGGCCTCGTGCTGTGCGGGGTCACCTCGATCCAGTTCGGCGCGGCCCTCGCCGCGACGCTGTTCGACGACCTCGGCGCGGCCGGCGTCTCGCTGCTGCGGCTCGGGTTCGCCGCGATCGTCCTGACCGTCCTCTCGCGCCCGCGGGTCCGCGGCCGGCGGCCCGCCGACCTGCGCCTCGTCGCGCTCTTCGGCGTGACGCTCGGCGGGATGAACCTGTTCTTCTACGAGGCGCTCGACCGGATCCCGCTCGGCGTCGCGGTGACGATCGAGTTCGCGGGGCCGCTGGCGATCGCGGTCGCCACCTCGCGGCGCCGGCTCGACCTCGTCTGGGCCGGCATCGCGGCGCTCGGGATCGTCCTGCTCTCGAACCCGTTCGGCGCCGGGATCGACGGCGTCGGGCTGGTCCTGATCCTCGCGGCGGCCGCCTGCTGGGCGGCCTACATCCTGATCGCCCAGCGCGCGACCAAGGCCTACGACGGCAGCGAGGGGCTGGCGCTGGCGATGGTGGTCGCGGCGCTCGTCCCGCTGGTCCCGGGCGTGCTCGAGGCGGGCTCGGCGCTCGTGCGACCGCAGTGGATCGCGCTCGGCGTGGTGGTCGCGCTGGCCTCCAGCGTCATCCCCTACAGCTTGGAGACCGAGGCGCTGCGGCGGATGCCCGCCAACGTCTTCGGCGTGCTGATGAGCCTCGAGCCGGCGGTCGCCGCGCTCGCCGGGTTCCTCGTCCTCGGCCAGGCGCTCGGGGTCCGCGACCTCGTCGCGATCGCGCTCGTCGTGGCCGCGAGCGCCGGCGTCTCGCGTGCGGTGCCGGCGTCCGCCGAGGCTTAGGATGGGGCCGGTCGCGTGCTTCCGCTGAACCTCCCGAACTTCCTGACCGTCTTCCGGATCCTCCTGGTCCCGGTGCTCGTCGTCGCGCTGCTGGGGGAGACGGGCAACGACCTGCTCGCCGCGATCGTCTTCGCGGCCGCGTCGTTCACCGACGCGCTCGACGGCTACCTCGCCCGGACGCGCAACTCCATCACCTCGTTCGGCAAGCTGATGGACCCGATCGCCGACAAGCTGCTGGTGATCGCGGCGCTCTTCGCGCTCGTGTCGCTGGGGCGGCTGCAGGCGTGGATCGCGATGGTCATCGTCGCGCGCGAGCTCGCGGTCACCGTGACGCGCATGGGCGCGACCACGCAGGGCGTCATCATCCCGGCGGCCGGCTGGGGCAA
>JAOPZG010000571.1 GCA_025964215.1 Conexibacter sp. | reverse complement strand
CGCCACCGGCCCCGCCGGCCCCGCCGGGACGCCGGCCACCCGCATCTACGCCAGCGTCGCCCAGAGCGGTGCGCTGAGCCGCAGCCACGGGATCGGCAACGCGATCGCGGGCGGGCCGGGGCAGTACTCGGTCCAGGTCAGCGGCGCGCCGGACCTCTCCGACTGCATCGCCCTGGTGCAGGCCCAGAGCGACGGCGAGACGGCGACCGCCGTCGCCAACGCCGACGGCACGGTCGACGTCCGGGTCTTCGATCCGAACCTCCTCGCGACCTCCGACGGCCCGTTCGTCATCAGCGTCGTCTGCTGAGCCGCTGACCCGCGGTTTGCCGGATCGGCAAGCGCCCTTGCCGATCCGGCCGCCGCGCATCATCCTCGCCCGGTGCCAACCGAACCCGTCGAGGAGCGCGTACGGCGCCGGCTGCGCGAGCTCCGGCTCGAGCTCGGACTGACCCTGGAGGCCGTCGCCGCCCGCGCGGCGATCGACGTCTCGACGCTCAGCCGGCTCGAGTCCGGCAAGCGGCGGCTCGCGCTCGACCACCTCCCGGCGCTGGCGGCCGCCCTCGGCGTCAGCGCCGACGAGCTGCTGCGACCCCAGCACGAGGCCGACCCGCGCGTCCGCGGCGAGCCGCGCAGCTTCGACGGCATGACGATGTGGCCGCTCACGCGTCACGGGCCGGCCGCCGGCCTGCACGCCTACAAGATCCTCATCAGCGCGAAGCGCCGCACCCCGCCGCCCGAGCTCCCGGTCCACGACGGCAACGAGTGGCTCTACGTCCTCACCGGCCGCCTGCGGCTCGTCCTCGGCGAGGACGACTTCACCGTCGAGCCCGGCGAGGCCGTCGAGTTCAGCACCCGCACGCCGCTGGTTCGGCGCGGCCGGCGGTCCCGTCGAGGCGCTCGCGCTCTTCGGCCCGCACGGCGAGCGGCTGCACCTGACGCCCAGCCCCTAAGCGGGCGGCTCCTCGCGGTGCCGGCGGACCTCGTCGGCGAGCTGGGTCCCGAGCCCGATCGACGGCCCGCCGATCAGCTCCCAGGCGCGCGCGACGCCGATCAGGAAGCAGACGATCACGAGCACGCACAAGCCGCTCACCGCGCTGCTCCCGTGCTCGTTCCCGGTCAGGCGGATCCCGAAGTCGAGCTGGCAGAGCAGGACGATGCTCGTGCCGAGCAGGAAGCTCGCGTCGCGCAGCGCCTCCGGCTGCTCGCGCCGCACGCGCAGCAGCGACCACAGCGCGCCGAGGACGAACGCGAGCCCGACGAGCGAGACGGAGACCGCCGGCCACCCGAGGCCGATGTCGGGGACCAGCGCGAAGAGCGAGATCGTCAAGGCATTGGAGAACGCGGTCAGCGAGGTCGAGGCCCGGACGCGATGCGACTGCGACGCGTCGGCCGACAGCAGCCGCTCCGGCGCGACCGAGATCGCCACGAACAGCAGGCCGATCAGCGCGCCGGCCACGCCCGCGGAGGCGACGAAGAAGTCGTGGAAGCGCTCGGCGATCACCGCAGCATCGTCACCGACGCGGCGGACGGCGGGCGCTCCGCTCAGTCCGGGACGCGCAGCACGCCGCCGACGCCCGCGTCCGCGCACGCGCGCCGCAGCAGCTCGTGCAGCCGCGCGGCCTCCCGCGAGGCCTGCGCGCTGCGCCCGCGGCCGCCGGACTTGTGCACCAGGTTGAGCGCCTCGTCGGGGTCGGCGTCCAGGTCGTACAGCTCGTACTCAGTCGCCTCGCGGCCGGTCGGGTCGGCGTAGACCACGTACTTCCAGCGCGCGTCGCGGATGCAGCGGATCCGGTTCGGCTGCCCCGGCGCCTCCTGCATGAACGTCCCGGCCTGGTGGTCGTCGTAGGTGAACAGCACGGCATCGCGGACGCCGTCCGACTCGCCGCGCAGCACCGGCCCGAGGTCGACGCCGTCGAACTCCGACGGGTCGCCCGGCGTCCCGCTGAGCCCAAGCAGCGTCGGGACGAGGTCGACGAGCGAGACGAGCGCGTCGCTCGCGCGCGGCTGCGGGAAGAGGGCCGGGCTCGAGACGACGAGCGGCACGCGGATCGCCTCCTCGTAGGCGTTGAACATCTTCTGCCGCATGCCGCCGTGGGCGAGGCCGAGCTCGCCGTGGTCGGAGGTCCGCACGACCACGGTCCGGGAGCGCAGGGAGCCCGCGTCGTCCGGATCGCCGAGCAGCGCCATCATCCGCCCGATCTTCCGATCGACCACGCGGTGCAGGTGCGCGTAGAAGTCGGCGTAGCGCTGCTGCTGCGCGCGCCCGCGCAGCGCGCCGAGGTACGAGGCCTGCCCGATCTTCGTGAGCGCCTGGACCGTCGGCTTCTCGCGCAGGTCCTCGTCGATCGTCGCCGGCAGCGGGACGTGCAGGTCGGCGAACTCCGCGGGCGTGTAGCCGCCGGCCTCGAGCGAGGACGGGTAGCCGAGCACGTCGTGCGGGTTGACGAGGCACCAGACGAGGCAGAACGGCTCCGGGAGGTTGGCCTGCGAGAGCCAGGACTCCATCTGGCGCGTGTAGTCCTCGTCCCAGCCCTCGCCGCTCGCGCCGGCGTGGCCGCCGCCGAAGGACGAGGCCTTGGCGTCGCCGCCGGCGTCGGTCGGGTCCCAGTCGGCGAAGCCGAAGTCGCGCTCGATCCGCGCCGCGTCCTCCGGGCCCCACTCGTGGCCGTGCAGCGGCTTGGTCAGGTGCCACTTGCCCTTCAGCGCCACGTGGTAGCCGCGCTCGCGCAGCCGCGTGGCGAGCGTCGCGATCCCGGCCGGCAGCTCCGGCTCGCTGCCGGACCTCGGCCCGAGCCGCAGCGCGCCCCGGCCGAAGGACTTCAACAACCGCAGGCGCGGGACCTCGCCGCTCGCCATCAGCTTGAGCGCCGTGCGCAGCACGCCGGGGAAGTTGCGCGGGTCGGGGAAGAGGTCGCCGCGGGTCATCGTCAGCGTCACGCCGTGGCGCGCGGGGTAGGTGCCGGTGAGGATGCTCGCGCGGCTCGGCGAGCACATCGCGGTGGGGATGAACGCGCGCGAGAACGACATGCCGGTGCGGCGCAGCTCGGCGTCGTGGGGCATGAGCTCGTCCAGCCACGCCGGGTCCTCCGGCCAGTGCTGCGGTGCGCGCTGCTGATCGGTGACGAGCAGGATGAGGTTCGGCGGCGTGCTCACGAGCGGGCTCCGGTCAGGGCGGGGATGGTCTGGGTGATGAGGTTGCGCCCGGCGGTGAGCAGCAGCGCCTCGGTCTCCTCGCGCGTGCGCTCGCCGAGCAGCCACATCCGCGTCGCCTCGGTGGTGAACTCGCCGAAGCAGCGCAGCGCGAAGCGCGCGGCGGGCGTGTCGTCGATGCGGTCGCGGTTGGCCTGGAGCGTGCGCTCGACGCTGGCCTCCTTGGCGGCGAGGACGAGCGCGTGGATGTCGGCGTCGATCGGGTCGAGGCGGTGCGCCACGACGGCGAGCCACGTCTCGCGGTTCTCGGCGATGACGTCAAGGCTCGCGGCGATGTTGTGCGCGGTGCGCTGCTCGAAGGGGACGTCGGGCCCGGCCGTGCGCGCGCTCGCCAGCGTGGCGGCGCCCTCGGCGGCGACCGCGAGGAAGACGCCGCGGATCCCGCCGAAGTAGTGGTGCACGAGCGAGCGGGCGACGCCGGCGGCCTCCGCGATCTCCGCCGTCGAGACGGTGCGGTACGGCCGCTGGGAGAAGAGCTCGCGCGCGGCGGCGAGGATCTCCTGGCGCCGCTCGTCGGGCGCGAGGCGCCGGCGGCGGGGGCCGACGGGCACGGGATCGGGATCGCGCATGGCCGTGCCGAGTCTAGTTGACGCCCGTTCCAATAGCGTGGTCTAATGACCGCGGTGTCCAGCCGCAGTGCCCTGTCCCGGTCCGTCGCGCGTCGTCTTGCCCTCGGGCTCGCCGCGAGCGCGTGCCTCGCCGTCGCCGTCGCCGCGCCCGCCGGCGCCGCCGCCGTCACGCTCTCGCCCG
>JAOPZG010000548.1 GCA_025964215.1 Conexibacter sp. | reverse complement strand
GTCCTGCTCGAAGCCCGGCAGCGTGCCGAGCGCCTGGTTGAGGTCGCCGCCCCGGTCGCCGAGCGCCCGCGCCTGCGTCTGGATCCAGTCCTCCAGGCGCCGGCGCGTGGCCGGGTCGAAGGTCCGCAGGACCTCGTCGATCTCGACGCTCGGCGCCACGTTCGCGCTCGCCAGCCGCCCGCCGTCCGGGACGGCGGGCGCCGCCACGCCGCCCGGCGAGAGCTCCAGGAACTCCTCGCCCGCGAGCGACTTGTGGCGGATCGTCGCGCGCACGTCGCGCCGCAGCGGCGCGTAGCGCGCGTCGATCTCGAGGATCGCGTCCTTGCGGTTGCCGGCGGCGCCCGAGCGCTCCGTCCGCACGACGCGCCCGACCGTCACGCCCGAGATCCGGACGTCGGCCTGCTCGGCGAGCAGGTCGGCCTCGGGCAGCGCGACCGCGACCCGGTAGCCCTGAGGCGTGAACGGCACGCTCCCGCCGAACGCGTGCCACAGGAACAGCATCAGCCCGAAGCACGTCAGCGAGAACGCGACGACGACGAGCAGCCGCCCGGGGTCGAGCCGCTCGGTGTTCACCGCGGCGCGATCGTCGCGGCGGGCCCGGTCGGGTCCGGGCTGACCGCGAAGCGTCCCGTGAACGCGAGCCTCATCAGGCTCGACCTGAGGGTGAGGCTCGGCCGTCTCGCGGGATGCGTCCGCACTTCGCGCCCGCCCTGGCCACGGGCACCACGAGGCTCCCGCCCGCGACGAGGATCGCGACCGGCAGGCACAGTGGGCTCCTGGCGGGCGGCTGCGGCAGGCGGCGACTGTAGCCGCAGGTTGCCGTGCATTTCCAGGGCTTCCACGGCCCCCATCGCCAGGATCCTGCGTTCCTGAACCCGATTTCACCCTTTGGGATGACGAAGATCAGCCTTCGGGTGGATGCCCCGGGTGACGGCCCCGCTCTACGGTCGCACCTCGTGCTGCGGGAGCTCAGATCCATGGAGGAGACGAGAGAGCAGCGCGAGTTGTGCAGGGGAAGGTCAAACCATCAAGGAGGAGGACTGGTGTCCCTCAGAAGTAGCCTTTGGCGCTACCTCGGGCTCCACGCAGTTGCCGCTCTGGCGGTCGGCGCGTTTGCCGGCCCGGCGTCTGCGAAGAAGAAGTCCGCGAAGCACCGTGCCGCTGTCCGCAAGCAGCTCAAGAAGGAGATCAAGAAGAACCCGAAGGCTATCAGCCGGAAGTCGTTCGTCAAGCGCGCGTCGCTTGTGAACTACAAGCTCCCGGTCACGATCGCCCTGCGCGGCGGTTCAACCGCCGCGAACCCCAACAAGGCCTCCATCGACCTGGGCGCTTCGCTCGGTCAGCGTGAGGTCGACCTGGGTGGCTCGCTGTCGGCGGAGCTCACGTTCCACGACTCGTACGACGGTGGCGCGCTGGGCAACGTGGATCTCTCGATCCTGCCCTCGGCGAACCACAGCTTGACCTCGACGTCGATCCCGCTCCTGTGGAACACGCAGGTTTCGGATCCGGCGACGCGCTACGACGCGAACTCCCTCGGTCTGCCGGCCGCCCTCTCGGGCTGCGGCAACTTCGTCGGGACGAGCGCGCTGTCCTTCGGCGGGGCCCTCGCGGCCTCCGGCGTCGTCGGCGGCATCCCGCAGCCGGGTGGCCTTCCGGGCTTCCCGTTCATCGATCCGTCCGTCTCCCTGACGACGCCGGCAGGCTTCCTGCCGGTCACCCCGGGTGTCGACTCGATCGATCAGGTCGTCGCCGGCAAGGCGACCGGGAACAACAACAACGTGGGTGGCAACCCGCAGCCGTTCCCGTACAGCGCACAGTCCACGCCCGGCGGCTTCACGCAGCCCCCGAGCCCCAAGGACACCGTCCTGCGCACCAACGCGCTGAACCTGGGCGTCGCCCCGGTCGGCACCGAGGTCAAGCAGGACAGCAACGCGAACGGCGTCACCGGTTCGCAGAACATCGTCATCGGCAAGTCCGGTGGCCAGGCGAACTTGTTCGGGAACATCCCGGGCAAGGCCTACGGCATCGACGTGACCGTGTCCCTCAAGACCCGGATCAACTCGATCCTGCGTGTGGTCGACCAGGACTCGTTCGGCACGCCGCTGATCACCGGGAACAACTACCCGGCCGGCATCTTCAACTGCCGTCAGATCTGGACCGGAGGGATTGACAACTACATCCCCTCCGTCCGGCTTGCCGGCAACCTGAAGATCGCCCCGGGCATCACCGCCGGTGGCAAGCTCCGCATCGCGAAGGCGACGGTCTCGTCGCTGCCCGGCTCCGACGCCCGCTTCGCGGTCGCCGCGTGCCTGGCCCCGTACGCGGGCGTGGACGCTGAGCAGCTGAGCTCGGACACCGTCGCTCCGACCATCCCCGCGGGTTCCGCGGCGACCGGTCCCGGCGGCACCGTTCCGAACCCCGGCCTGCCGGCCGACACCGGTTCCGTCCGCTCCGCCCCGGCGGCGAACTGCAACGACGCTCCGACGAGCTTGGTCGCTTCCAGCGCCCTCGCCCCGTCGCAGGTCACGCAGCTCGCTCCCGCGGTTCCGGCGGACGGCTACACCACGACCAGCAGCGGCTCGTCCGTCTCGGTCGCGGCTGACCTGAACGTCCAGAACATCTCGCTCGACATCCTCGTCGGCGACGTGGCGGCCAACTAGGTCGCAGGGCAGTTCAGCAGGAAGCAGTTCACGGACGGATGGGGCCCCGGTTTCGACCGGGGCCCCGCCCTCCGGCAGGGTCGTTATTTCTCCGGGAGAGAGAGCCATGCCGATGCCCCAGCATCACCTCGACACGATGTCGTCCCACCCCCGCCACGGCTGGCGGATCCTCGCGCGACTGGCCTGCGTCACCGCCGTCGCCTTCGCCCTCGTCGCGGCCAGCGTCAGCGCCGCGCCCACGAGCCTCAAGACCTCGAAGCCGCCGGTCGCCACGACCGCGGCCGACACCTGCCCCGCGCAGATCCTCAAGAGCGGCAAGCTCGCCACGGTGTACGAGCGCTACTACAAGTACGCCTACAAGAAGATCAAGGGCAGCAAGAAGTACCGCAAGGTCGTCGTGGCGGCCAAGCGCAGGCTGATGGTCTCCTGCTCCCGCGCGTGCGTGCGGACGCAGTCCAAGAAGGTCAAGCGCTACCACTACAAGACGGTCAAGCGGAAGGGCAAGAAGGTCAAGGTCCGGACCGGCAAGCCGAGCACCGTCACGATCACGCAGCCCATCTACAAGAGCGTCAAGAAGACGGTCACGGTCAAGAAGGGCAACCGGATCGTCAAGGTGAAGAAGAAGGTCCGGGTCTACACCTACGAGAAGTGCAAGACCTCGAGCAACAGCGCGGCGGGCACGCCCGTCCGGGTCTCGCTGCTGGCGGGCTCGGTGGCGAACCTGGACTTCGGCGCCTTCCAGCGCGTCGCCCCGATCACGGGCACGCTCACGGGCCTGATCCCCGGTGGCTACAAGCTCAACCAGGACAACCAGATCAGCCTCACGCGCGGCAACCTGGCGCTCGGGCAGACCAACGTCTTCATCGACGACGACTGCCACGGCGGCGAGGTCAGCGCGGCGATCCGGACCGGGACGCCGACCAACGTCAACCTCGACGCGACGCGCCAGAGCATCAGCACGCTCACCGCCGAGGGCGGCGTGACCGCGACGGCGTACACGAAGATCCAGCTCCCGCTGGAGCTGCGCAACGACGACGACGGCTGCGACCAGCCGTACATCACGACGGGCTACACCGAGTTCACCCAGACGTTCTTCCTGAAGGGGAAGATCCAGAAGGGCCTCGGGTTGAACAAGGTCACGCTGACCTCTGCGCCCGACCCGCTCGACGTGCAGGCGTGCCTGTCGCCGGGCTCCCCCACGTCGCCGTGCAACAACAGCGCGCTGATCATCCCGCTGCCGATCATCGTGTCCACCAACCTCGTGGTGGCCATCAAGGTCGGGTGAGCCATGGTGC
>JAOPZG010000067.1 GCA_025964215.1 Conexibacter sp. | reverse complement strand
CGGGCGAGCGCGCCGACGTCGTGATCTGCGGCGCGAGCTTTGCCGGCCTCGCGGTGGCGCGCGAGCTCGCGCTGGGATCCCACCCCCCCCACGACGTCCAGCTCCTCCACCGCTACGCCAACGGCGCGCGCGCGACCACGGCCAGCGCGGTCCCGACGCCGTGGATGGCCGCGATGGGCGTCGAGGGCGCCGCGCGCCAGGAGCTGCCCGGGATGTCGTTCTCCACGCCGCGCGGCCGTGTCCGCTACCGGCTGCCGTGGAGCTGGACGGCGTTCGACTACAAGGAGCTCTGCGAGCTGCTCTGGGCCCAGTGCGGCACGACGCGCTTCGCCACCGCCGTCGTGCACGGCCGCACGGGGGACACGATCCACACCGACCGCGGCGACGTCACCGCGCCGCTGCTCGTCGACGCCTGCGGCTGGCGCCGCGTGCTCGGCGACCCGCACGTCCAGCCGCCGGAGGCGACGCTCAGCCGCGGCCTCGAGGTCCACCCGCACAACGCCGGCGGCACCGACCTCGACGTCTGGCTCGACCGCGACCTGATCCGCCGCGGCTACGGCTGGTCGGTCCCGGCGAACGGCGAGCGGCGCGTCGGCACGCTCTCCTACGACCCGCACGACCACGTCAAGGAGCCGACGCGGGCGTTGGCCGAGAAGCTCGACGTCGAGACCGTCCGCTACCAGGGCAACTGGTTCCCGCACGCGCTCCGCGAGGCCACGGTCGACGGCGCCTTCTGCGCCGGCGACAGCGCCGGCCACTGCTTCCCGCTCTCCGGCGAGGGGATCCGCACCGCGTTCTACTTCGGGATCGCCTGCGGCCGGGAGCTGCGCGCCGTCCTGGACGGCCGCCAGTCGCGCGAGCAGGCGCTCGCCGGCTACACGTCCTTCCACGAGCGCCACCGGCCCGCGTTCCGGCGCGCGGCCCGGCTGCAGCGGCTGATCCCCGCCTTGCCGCCGCCGCTACTGTCACTCCTGCTGCGCGTGGTTGGTGTCCAGCCCCTGATCGACCGGGCGTTCGGCTGGTACCTCGAACAGGCGCACCCGTCGCATGGCCGACCCGTCGAGCACGCCTCCTGAACCCACCGCCGCCGCCCACGCGCCGCTCGTCCGCGCGCTGGAGGCCGTCACCAGCGGCGTGCTGGTCGTGGACGCGACGCGTCCGCGCCTGCCGATCACCTACGTCAACGGCGCGTTCGAGCAGCTCTTCGGCCGCGACCGCGCGGACCTCGTCGGCCAGGACCCGGCGCTGCTCGCCGGCGAGTCCACCACGCCCGAGGACCGCCGCGCGCTCGCCGACGCCCTGCGCGCCGGCACGACCTACGCGGCGACGATCGCGCTGCGCCGCCGCGACGGCTCCGCCTTCCGCGCCGCGATGCGGATCAGCCCGATCCGCGACGCCGCCGGCCGGCTGACCGAGTGGATCGCGGTCGTCGACGACGTCACCGAGCGCGTCGACGCGCTCGAGCAGCTCGCGCTCGCCGAGGCGCGCTACCGCGGCCTGGTCGAGCACGTCCCGGCCGTCGCCTACGTCGCCGAGTGGGACGCGCACTCGACGCTGACCTACGTCAGCCCGCAGATCGAGGAGCTGCTCGGCTGGCCGGCCGAGGCGTTCATCGCCGACCAGGACCTCTGGTACCGCTGCATCCACCCGGGCGACATCGACCGCGTCCGCGAGCAGGAGCGCGTCGCGTTCGAGGCCGGCGCCTGGGCCGACATGGAGTTCCGGATGATCCGCCGCGATGGCGGCGAGCGCTGGGTGCGCGACAAGGAGGCCGTGATCCGGGCCGCCGACGGCACGCCGCGCTTCAGCCAGGGCGTGCTGGTCGACGTCACGCCGACGCGCGCGACCGAGAGCGAGCTCCAGGACGAGCGCCACCGCGCGCAGCGCTACCTCGACATCGCCGGCGCGATCATCGTGATCCTCGACGCCGGCGGCCGGGTCACGCTGCTCAACCGCGCCGGGACCGAGCTGCTCGGCTACGACGAGGGCGAGCTGGTCGGCGGCGACTGGTACGACGCCGTCGTCCCCGAGCGCCTGCGCGAAGGCGGCCGCGCCGCGTACGCCGAGCTCGTCGCCAGCGACCAGGACGACGCCGTCCACGAGTCGATCGTCGCGACCAAGGACGGCGAGGAGCGCACGATCGCCTGGCGCGACACGGTCGTCCGCGACACCGCCGGCGCGATCACCTCGGTGATGAGCAGCGGCGTCGACCTGACCGAGCGGCGTGCGGCCGAGGAGCAGATCGCCTACCTCGCCTACCACGACCCGCTCACCGGCCTGCCGAACCGCGCGCTGCTCCAGGAGCACCTCGACCTCGCGCTCGCCCGCGCCCGCCGCCAGGGCGACGCGGTCGGCCTGCTCTACCTCGACCTCGACGGCTTCAAGCTCGTCAACGACTCGCTCGGCCATCCCGCCGGGGACGAGCTGCTCTGCCACGTGACGATGCGCCTCAGCGAGCGCCGTCGCGGCATGGACCTGCTCGCCCGCCAGGGCGGCGACGAGTTCCTGTTGCTGTTGGCCGACATGCCGCGCGCCGACGCCGAGGCCCACGCGCGCCGCGTCGCCGAGGACCTGCTGCGCGCGCTGGCCGAGCCGTTCTCGATCTCCGGCGCGGAGTTCCACATCGGCGCGTCGATCGGGATCTCGCTCTACCCGCGCGACGCCGCCGACGCCGACGCGCTGCTGCGCCACGCCGACGCCGCGATGTACGCGGCGAAGTCCGCCGGGCGCAACGGCGTCACGGTCTACAGCGGCGACCCGCACGAGTCGCTCGAGCGGCTCTCGATGACCAGCCGCCTGCGGAAGGCGCTCGACCGCGACGAGCTCGTCGTCCACTGGCAGCCGATCGTCGACCCGCGCGACGGCGCGCTGCGCAAGCTCGAGGCGCTCGTGCGCTGGCAGGACCCGTTCCGCGGCCTCGTCATGCCCGACGAGTTCATCGCCTTCGCCGAGGAGACGGGCTTCGTCGACCGCCTCGGCGACTGGGTCGTCCGCGCGGTCCGCGACCAGATCCTCCTCTGGGAGCGCGCCGGCTTCCGGCCGCCGCGCGTCACCGTCAACGTCTCGCCGCGCCAGCTCCGCCGCCCGGACTTCGGCCAGCGCCTGCTGAGCCTCGTCACGCCCGACGACGTCGCGAGCCGCTTCACGCTGGAGATCAC
>JAOPZG010000512.1 GCA_025964215.1 Conexibacter sp. | reverse complement strand
GCCGTTCTCCTACTCGACGCCCGACCCCGCCCTCCGTCGCCTCCATCTCATCGACCAGCGCTGCGCCGGCGAGGTACGGATGCCCGAGGTCGTCACCGGCGACGCCCAGGCCGAGCAGCAGTACCTCGTCAACTCGCTCATGGAGGAGGCGATCCGCTCCAGCCAGCTCGAGGGCGCGAGCACGTCGCGGCGCGCCGCGAAGGAGCTCCTGCGCACCGGCCGCCCGCCGAAGGACCGCAGCGAGCGCATGATCCTCAACAACTACAACGCCATGCAGTACATGCACGAGCAGATGGGCGACCGGCTCACGCCCGATGACGTGCTCGAGCTCCAGCGCATCCTGACCGCGGACACGCTCGACGACCCCAGCGCCAGTGGCCGGCTCCAGACGCCGGAGGAGGACCGGGTGGTCGTCGTCGATCGCCTCGACGGCACCGTCCTGCACTGCCCGCCGCCGGCCGACCAGCTCCCCGGGCGGCTCCAGGCGCTGTGCGACTTCGCCAACGGCGACAGCGACGAGGAGGACGACGAGACCTTCATCCATCCCGTCGTCCGCGCGATCCTGCTCCACTTCTGGCTGGCCTACGACCACCCCTTCGAGGACGGCAACGGCCGGACCGCGCGCGTCCTGTTCTCCTGGTCGCTGCGGACCAAGGGCTACTGGTTGGTCGAGTACTTGTCCATCTCGAAGATCCTGCGCGAGGCGCCGAGCAAGTACAACCGCGCGTTCCTGCTCGCCGAGACCGACGAGGGCGACACCACCTACTTCCTCCTGCACCAGCTCGAGGTGGTCGAGCGGGCGATCGAGGAGCTGCACAAGTACCTGCGGCGCAAGGTCGCCGAGGTCCGCGACGTCGGGCAGCTCCTGCGCGGCTCCGGCGGCTTCAACCACCGCCAGACCGCCCTGCTCAGCGGCGCGTTGCGCAACCCGGACCGCGTCTCCACCTTCACCTCGCACGCCAAGCGCCACGGAGTCACCCACGAGACCGCGCGCACCGACCTGCGCGACCTCGCCGACCGCGGCCTGCTCGCCACCGAGCGCGCGGGTCGCCTCTACCGCTTCCGTCCCGCCGCCGACTTGACCGCGCGCCTCAAGGCGCTGGGCGACGGGGCCGCCGCGAGCGCCTAGGCGGCGCTGACCGCCGCGTCGCCCTCCAGCGCCCGCGGCGCGAGCGCCCAGTCGAGGGCGAAGTCGGCGACCTCTTCCCAGCCCTCTTGGCCGACGGTGAAGTGGGAGCGGCCCGGGAACTCGTGGTAGGCGGTGAGGGCCTTGGAGTGCTTGTAGTGCTTCGCGTTCTCCTTGTTCGCCGCGGCGGTCGCGACGTGGTCCTCGCCGCCGGCGATGAACAGCAGGGGTGCGCGGTCGTCGTTCTTGAAGTGGATCTTCGCGGGCGAGTGCGGGTTGAAGTTCGCGAGCGCGCCCTGCCAGAGGACCTTGCCCGGGCCGGGGACGGCGTAGCGGTCGTAGGCGGCGAGCGACTCCTCCTCGGTCAGGGTGTTGGTGAAGGCGTAGTGGAACTCCTCGGGCGTCTGCATGACCGCCTTGTGGCGGTTGGCCGGGCTCTTGAGGATCGGGAAGCCGGAGCGGATCGTCGAGACCGGCAGCGTCAGGACGCCCTTGACCGGACCGGTGTCGATCGCGACGCCGGCGGCGCCGTAGCCGCGGTCGAGCAGGATCTGCGTGAACGCCGCGCCGAACGAGTGCCCCATGATGATCGGCGGCTTGTCGAGCGCCTCGATGATCTCCGCGTAGCGGTCGACGACGTCCTCGATGCCGATGTCGTCGAAGGCGGAGGTGTCGGCGCGCAGCGCCTCGACGTCGCCGTCCATGCCGGGCCAGCTCTTGGCGATCACGGTGAAGCCGCGGCCCTCGTAGCGCTCCACCCAGTGCTCGAAGCTCTTGGCCGTCATCCAGAGGCCGTGGATCAAGACGATGGTGTCGGGCGTGCTCTGGTCGGTCATGTGGAGCACACTAGACCCGCATCCGAGCGCCGGGGGACTTAATTCGGTGAAGAGGCGCCCCAGGTCAGCACGGTGCCACCCCAAGCGAGCCCCGCGCCGAACGCGGCGAGCAGGACGAGCGAGCCGGGCCGCAGCCGGCCGTCGGCCTGGGCGTGCGCGAGCGCCGTCGGCAGGCTCGCCGACGTCGTGTTGCCGATCTGCGCGATGCAGTCCACGACGCGCTCGGCCGGCAGCTCCAGCCGCTCGCCGACCGCCGCGGTGATCCGCGCGTTGGCCTGGTGCATCACGGCGAGGTCGAGGTCGGCGACCGTCGTGCCGGCCAGCGCGGTCGTGCGCAGCGCGACGTCGACGAGCGAGTCGACCGCGCGCCGGAACGTCCGCTGGCCCTCCATCCGCACCGGGCCCGCGGGCCACGGCGTGACGATCGCGTCGCCCGAGGCGCCGTCGGCCTCCAGCACGAACGGGCCGACGTGCGAGTCGCCCGCCACCGCCCGGACGACCACGGCGCCCGCGCCGTCGCCGAAGATCCCGGCGGTGACGCGGTCCTCGTAGTCCAGGACGCGCGACATCGCGTCGGCGCCGACGACCACGACCGTCCGCGCGCGGCCCGACTCGACCTGCCCGACGGCCAGCGACAGCGCCGCGAGGAAGCCCGTGCAGGCCGCGTTGAGGTCCATCGTGCCGGCGCGCGTCGCGCCGAGCGCCGCCGCGACCGTCGCCGCCCCGTGCGGCGTGATCGCGTCCGGCGTCATCGTGGCGAGCAGCAGGAGATCGACGCTCGCGGGATCCACGTCGGCCTCGCGCAGCGCGCGACGCGCCGCGTCCGCCGCGAGGTCGCACAGGCACTCGCCCGCGCCGATCCGCCGCCGCGACTCGACGCCGGTGCGGCGCACGAGCCAGTCGGCCTCGATCCCCAGGCCCGCGGCGATCTCCCCCGTGGGGACCCCCGCGGCCGGGAACGACGCGGCGACCGCGACGAGCGAGGCGCCGACCCGCGTCGGGCGCAGCGCGCGCGACGGGACCTGCGGT
>JAOPZG010000432.1 GCA_025964215.1 Conexibacter sp. | reverse complement strand
GTCAACGCGTCGTGGGCGCAGGAGGGGACGGCGGGCGGCAAGGTCGTCCTGCTCGCGCCGGCGACCGACGCCGGTGAGCATGCCGACGCGGTCGGCGCGGCGCTCGAGAACGCCGCGCGGACGCTCTCGGTCGAGTGGGCGCGCTTCGGCGTCCGGGTCACCGCCGTGCGGCCCCGCGCGGGGGCGGTCGCGCAGGAGCGCGCGGAGCTCGTCGCGTTCCTCGCCTCGCCGGCCGGCGACTACTTCTCGGGCTGCGCCTTCCACCCCGGCGCCGCGCTCTAGCCTGGAGCCATGCAGCTCCAGGGCATCCATCACATCAGCGCGATCACGGGCGACGCCCAGCGCAACCTCGACTTCTACACGCGGGTCCTCGGCCTGCGGCTCGTCGCCAAGACGGTCAACCAGGACGACCCGTCCGTCTACCACCTCTTCTACGCGGACGAGGAGGGCCACGCCGGCTCGGAGATGACGTTCTTCGAGTACCCGCACGCGATCCCCGGCCGCCCCGGCGCGGGCATGGTCCACCGGATCGTCTGGCGCGTCGGCTCGTCCGAGGCGCTCGACTTCTGGGCCGAGCGGCTCGACCTGCTCGAGGTCCCGGTCACGCGCGAGGCCGGCGCCGGCTCGGTCCGCTTCTCCGACCCCGAGGGCCTCGACCACGAGCTCGTCGTGAACACGACCGGCGACGCGCCGCTGGCCGCCGAGCACCCGGAGATCCCGCAGGCCCACGCGTTGCAGGGCTTCGAGGGCGTCCGCGCCTACGCGCACGACCCGGCGCAGAGCGGCGCGCTGCTGGAGCGGATCCTCGGCGCGGAGAAGACCGGCGAGGCGACGTGGACGCTGCGCGGCGACGCCCGCGGCGGCTGGATCGCCTACGACCCGGCGCCCGAGGAGCGCGGCCGCCAGTCGGGCGGCAGCGTCCACCACGTCGCGTGGGGCACGAACGTCGCCGAGCACCCGAGGTGGCAGGAGCGCTTCGAGGAGGCCGGCCTGCCGACGAGCGGCATCATCGACCGCACGTACTTCAAGTCCATCTACTTCCGCGAGCCCTCCGGCGTCCTCTTCGAGATCGCCGACGACGCGCCCGGCTTCACCATCGACTCGCCCGTCGAGGAGCTCGGCCGCAAGATCATCCTGCCGCCCCAGCTCGAGGACCGCCGCGAGCAGCTCGAGGCCCGCCTCACACCGCTCGCCGACCCGCGCGCGGGGTGGGCGGCGAAGGCGTAGGACTAGCCGGGCGTCCCGTCGAAGCGGACCTCGCGAAAGGCGCGGTCGCCGCGGCGGATCATGATCCACACCACGGTCGCGGCGGCCGCGCCGACCGTCGCGATCGCCCACACCGCCGGCTTGACGTCCGCGAGCCAGACCACCACCCCCGCGAGAACGCACGCAGCGAGGACGTTACTGGCGATCGCCAGCGCGCGCTGGAAGACCCAGGGGCGGGCCGGGAAGCCCACGGCGACCACCGTGTCCGGGGGCGGCGCGCTCTCGTCGGCGCTTCCGCGCCGCGCGCGGCGCAGCAGCAGCCACCACTCAGGATCGGCGGCCCGGCGCGTCTCGTCCTCGGGCCCGAGGACCGGCCGCAGACCGGCCAGGTCCGGGTCGTCCTCGGACATCCACTCGACCGGCAGCCGCCCGCCGGACTCCTCCAACGCACGGTTCAGGCAGCGGTAGGCGCGGCGGCGCATGCGGCGGGCGTGGGCGTCGTCGAAGCCCTTGGTGCTGCTCGCGCGGGCGGCGATGACGGCGTAGAAGCAGCCCGCGTTGTAGAAGGCCTGCCAGCCGCACCAGATCCGCCGGAGCCACAGGTGGTAGACGCGCAGCGAGAGGCGGCGCAGCCAGAGATCCGGGCCGCTGATCGACGTGCGCACAGCCATGCAGTGGCGCGAGATCCGGACGGTCTGCAGGAGGCGGCCCCGCTCGTCGCCGCGCGGCTCGTAGCGGTAGCGCACCCGCTGGCGGGCGACCGCCACGTACCAGCGGCGCAGCAGCGCCAGGGTGGCGGACGACTCACGCGCGGCGAGCTGCTCCAGCGTGAAGACCAGCTTGCGCGTCACGTCCTCCGGCCGATCCTGGGGCAGGCGCGTGATGCCCAGCATCCGCGCGATCGGTGCCTGGTCGTAGAGTCGCGGTGGGGTCTGGCGCAGCGTGCTCGCGAGCATCGCCGCGAGGACGCCGCCGCGGTAGCGCGGCTCGACCAGCTCGCTGCGCTCGAGGCCGAGGTCGAGGTAGCGGCGCAGCGCGGAGGCACGCTGCGCGATCTGGTCGCGAACCTCGTCGAGCTTCGGGGCGCCCAGCTCCTCGAGGTTGGCGACCTGCAGGCGCGGCAGCGCGTTGGTCGGCTCGAGCGCCTCGGCGCGGGCGAACTGGGCGCGGGCGCGGACGACCTCGTTGCGGTCGAGGAGGCGCAGCCCCTTCAGGTACGCCATCAGCCCGTCGATGTCGTACCAGCGCGCCCAAGCCGGGAACACGTGGATCGCGTCGGTCGAGATGTGAGCGAAGATCTCGGCGACGGCGCGGTCGACCGCCTTCGCGTCGCTGGCCGCGGTGACCGTCGAGAAGTGCGGCGTCCCGCCTCCTTCGGCCTGCAGCCAGTAGCGCAGCCGCGGCGCCCGCACGGGCGTGTCGCGCGTGCCGGGCACGCGGACGATCGTGGTGCGGACCGTGTAGCGCGTGACCTGCGGGCGCGGGAGGGCGTTCATGAGCGCCGCGACCCATGCGACCTGGGGGACGTCGCTCGCGGCGACCGCGGAGATCAGGTCGGTCTTCGGCGCACCGCCCGGGACGGCCGGCGCAGGGGACAGGCCGCTGTGCGCGAGGCGCTCGCGCAGGAGCGAGGTCAGCGCCTCCACCTGCGGCGCCGCCGTGCCGGCGTCGTCGTGGGTGAACGTCGCGATCTCGACCGGGCCCACCTGCGTGACCGCCTCCAGGACCAAGACCGCCCAGGTCAGCACCGCCGCGGCGACGACGAGCAGGGCGGCGTCGAGCGCCGAGAGGCGGCCGATCCGGTCCGAGACGTCGCTCAGCACGCCGTGCACGCCGGTGTGCAGATCCGGGGCGATGAGGTCGAGGACGACCAGCGCCACGAGCGCGACGGTGAGGACCAGCGCACCGGTGAGCAGAAGGGGCTTGACCCGCATGGGTGCGTGTCCTATCAGGCGCCGCGCCGCCGCGCCAGGGCGCGGCTCACCACTTAGACCGTCTCGTGCCCCGCGCGCCGCAGCGCGCCGACCGCGGCCTCGAGCTGCGGGCCGGGGACGAGGATCCAGTCAGTGTCGTGCGTGGCGATGGGGAAGATCGGCACGCCGGCGCGGGCGAGTGGGCCCGACAAAGCGGCCATCACGCCCGTGAGCGCGAGGTCGAGTGGGCCGAGGACCTCGAGGATCCGCCAGCCGGGGACGACGGTCGTGCCGGTGCCGGCGGCCGGCGCGAGGTCCTCGAGGCAGACGAGCGAGCGCTCGTCGCCGACCTCGGTCAGCGACCAGAAGCCCGTGCCGCGCGGCGGGACCGCGGGCGCGTCGGCGTCGTCGGCCAGCCGGCAGACCGCGTAGTCGCCTTCCAGCACCCGCACCTTCATCGCGGCGCCCACGGGACTTCGACGGCGTCCTCGGTCGGCGAGTCGCGCGCGACCACGTACTCGGCGTCGTCGGTCGCCGACGGGTTCTCCAGCACGTGCGTCTCGTGCGGCGGGACGTAGAGCATGTCGCCCCGCTCGAGCTCGACCATGTGCTCCAGCCGCTCGCCCCAGCGGATCACCATCTGCCCGCTGAGCATGTAGCAGACGCTCTCGGAGGCCTCGTGGAAGTGCGGCCGCGAGCGCGCGCCGGCCGGCAGCCGGAAGATCCCCATGAAGATGTTGGAGTCGGTCCCGGTCGTCGCGCGCGAGACCTCGTGGCCGCCGACCACGCCGCGCGGCTCCTCGTGCGGGGCCACCCCGGGCCGGATGACCTTCATGGCGCGCTAGCCCTCGCGGATCGTGCGGCCGAGGGGCAGGTCGTAGTCCAGCCACTCGGAGGACGCCCGCCCGCCGACGCGGTCGTAGACCGCCTGGGCGCGCAGGTTGTCCTTGGCCGTCTGCCACGTCAGGTGCGGCGCGCCGTGCATCCGGGCCGCGGTCGCGCAGCCGGCGATCAGCGCGTCGGCGATCTTCGTCCCGCGCGCGTGCTCGGCGACGAACAGGTCGTTCATCACCGCGGCGCGCGAGGCGCTGAGCGTCTGCCACGTCCAGAACAGCGTGGCGAACCCGACCGCGGGGCGGGTGGGTCCGGGTCCGCGCGCGACGAGCTGCATCCCCTCGCGCTCGGGATCCCCGATCAGCGCCCGGCTCATCGCCAGCAGCGCCGCGTCGCTCGGCGCGACCTCGTAGAACTCGCAGTACGCCCGCATCAGCGGGAGGAGGTCGTCGAGGTCCTCCTCCCGCACCACCGCGATGTCCGCGGGCGTCGGCATCAGCTCATCATGCCCGTGAACTGCCCGCCGGTGACGTTGAGGACCTGGCCGTGGACGAAGTCGCTCCACGGCGAGCAGAGGACGAAGACGCCGCCGGCGGCCTCCTCGGGCGTTCCGGGCCGCCCGAGCGGGATCAGCATCGCCGCCATCCCGCGCAGCTGGTCCGGGATCCCCAGCTGCACCTTCTCGCCGCTGATCTCCACGACGTTGGAGTCGTCCTTGGAGGCGGTGAGGCGCGTCTCGATGTAGCCGAAGGCCACCGCGTTGACGTTGATCTTGAACTGGCCCCACTCCTTGGCGAGCGTC
>JAOPZG010000417.1 GCA_025964215.1 Conexibacter sp. | reverse complement strand
GCGGCCGGGGACGAGCGCCCGCACCGCCAGGCCGTCGAGCGCGCCCAGCGCCTCGACCATCCGGCGCGTGTAGCGCGCGACGCCGCGGCGAGCCGCCAGCGCGCGGGCATCGACCCCGACGAGCATCAGGCGCCGGAATCTACCGTCGCGTCACCCCTTCGGCGGCCGCGGGAAGAAGCCCGACGTGCGCTCGACGTACTCCTCGTAGCCCGGGCGCTGCGACATCGAGCGCTCGAGGTGGTCCTTGCCGGAGACGCGGGTGAGCAGGAGCGTGACGACGGCGGGGCCGATCAGCGTCCACCAGGCGCCGGCCGACGAGGCGATCAGGCCGATGCCCCACCAGACGCAGAAGTCGCCGAAGTAGTTGGGGTGGCGGGTGAGGCGCCACAGCCCGCGGTCCATGACCGTTCCGCGCTTCGCGGCATCCGCCTTGAAGCGCGCCATCTGCGCGTCGCCGACGCCCTCGAAGAAGACCCCGACCGCCCACAGCGCGACGCCCACGAAGTCCAGCCACCGCAGGCCGCCGCCGCGCGAGGACGCGCCCTGCAGCGGCAGCGAGACGATCCACACGAGCACCGCCTGGAGCAGGAAGACGTTGCCGAGCGAGACGATCCAGAACCGCTCGCCCCACTTCTTGCGCCACTCGCCATAGCGCGGGTCCTCGCCCGGGTGGCGGAGCTTGCGGCGCCCGATGTAGCCCGCGAGGCGCAGGCCCCACACGGTCACCAGCACGGCGAGCAGCAGCCGGCGCCCGCCGTCCCCGTTCCCGCTCGCGAACGCCACCCATCCGACGACGACGAACCCGAGCCCCCAGGCGACGTCGACGATCGAGACGTCGCGCAACCGCAGGCTCACGAGCCACGTCAAGACGAGCAGCAGGAGGACGGCGCCGGCGGAGAGCGCCAAGGTGGCAACTAGGTCGTCCATGCCAGTGGTTCGGGCCTCGGAGGTGATCCGATCAAGGCGGTTGGCACGAAAGCATCATCGTGAGGATCGCCGTCATCGGAGCCGGAGTCTCGGGACTCGTCGCCGCCCACCAGCTCGACCGCGCCGGACACGACGTCACGGTGTTCGAGGCCGCCGGGTACGCCGGCGGGCACACGAACACCATCCGTGTCGACGAGCCCGGCGCCTCGCTCGACGTCGACACCGGCTTCATCGTGTTCAACGACCGCAACTACCCCAACTTCGAGCGCCTGCTCGGCCGCCTCGGCGTCGCCTCCCAGCCGTCGGACATGAGCTTCGGCGTCGGCGACGAGGACGGCGACTTCGAGTACGCCTCGACCTCCGCCAACGGCCTCTTCGCCAAGCGCGCGCACCTCGCCTCACCGCCGTTCTACAAGATGGTCCTCGACGTCCGCCGCTTCCAGCGCGAGGCCCGCGCGCTGCTGGAGTCCGATCAGGACCCCTCGCTGGCCGAGTGGCTGCGCGACGCGCGCTTCAGCGAGGCGTTCGTCGAGAAGCTGATCGTCCCGCAGGCCGCCGCCGTCTGGTCCGCCGACCCCGACCAGATGTGGTCGTTCCCCGCGCGCTTCCTGGTGCAGTTCTTCGACAACCACGGGATGCTCGACCTCAAGGAGCGCCCGAGGTGGCGCACCGTTCAGGGCGGCTCCAAGCGCTACGTCGAGGCGCTGACCGCGCCGTTCGCGGAGAAGATCCGCCTGCGGACGCCGATCGCGAGCGTCGTCCGCGACGAGGACGGCGCGACCGTCACCACCGGCGACGGCGCGTCCGAGCGCTACGACCACGTCGTCCTCGCCACGCACGCCGACACGACGCTCGAGATCCTCGGCGCGGACGCGACGACCCGCGAGCGGGAGCTGCTCGGGGCCTTCCCGTTCGCCCCCAACGAGGCCGTCCTGCACCACGATGAGCGGCTGCTCCCGCGCCGCCGCCGCGCCTGGGCGAGCTGGAACTACCACCTGCTCTCCACGCCGACCGGCAAGGCGGCCGTCACCTACCACATGAACCGCCTGCAGTCGCTGGACTCCAGCCGTGAGTGGTGCGTGACGCTGAACCGCACCGAGGCGATCGACCCGGCGAAGATCGTGCGCACGATCCAGTACGCGCACCCGGTCTTCACCGTCGCCGGCATGCAGGCCCAGCAGCGCGTCGCTGAGATCAGCGGCGGCCGCGGCCGCACGCACTTCTGCGGTGCCTACTGGGGCTGGGGCTTCCACGAGGACGGCGTCGTCAGCGGCCTGCGCGTCGCCCGCGAGCTCGGAGCGCAAGACGCGTGAGCGGCCGCAGCGCGTTCTACGAGGGGTCGGTCCGCCACCGCCGCTTCGCCGTGCGCGAGCATGCCTTCCGCCACCGGATCTCGATGGCCTACGTCGACCTCGACGAGCTGCCGGAGCTGCTCGGCGGCCGGCTGGCCAAGCGCGGCTTCGGCCTCGTGCGCTTCCGCCGCGAGGACTACTACGGCGATCCGGCCGTCCCGCTCGCCGCCGCGATCCGCGAGCTGGTGGCGCAGCGCACCGGCGCGCCCGCGCCCGACGGCCCGATCGGGGTCCTCACGCAGCTGCGCACGCTCGGTCACTGCTTCAACCCCGTGAGCTTCTACTACTGCCACCGCGCCGACGGGACGCTGCACAGCGTCGTCGCCGAGGTGACGAGCACGCCGTGGGCCGAGCGCCACGCCTACGTCCTGGAGGCGGGAGACGACCAGGTGCTCCACGGCGACTTCGCCAAGGAGCTCCACGTCTCGCCCTTCATGGGCATGGACCAGCACTACACCTGGTCCTCCACGCGTCCCGAGCCGGCCAACCCCATGCTGTCGGTCCACATCGCCAGCGAGGAGGACGGCGCGCCCGCCTTCGACGCGACGCTGAAGCTGGAGCGCAAGCCCTTCACCCGGCGCTCGGTCATGCGCCATCCCGGCGCGACCCTGCGCGTCCTCGCGCTGATCTACGCGCACGCCCTCGTCCTCGCGCTCAAGCGCGTCCCCGTCCAGCCACGCCCCACACCCGTCCCGGAGCATCACTCGTGAACGACCGCCTCGCCCGCAAGCTCGTCCTCTCCCTCCTGCGTCGCATCGACGTCGGCCGCCTCACGATCGTCGAGGGCGGCGAGCGCCTGAGCTTCGGCCGCGGGGCGCCGGAGGCGACGGTCCGCATCCAGGACCCGTGCGCCTGGCGCGCGCTGCTGCGCGGCAGCCGCGGGATGGCGGAGGCCTATCGCGACGGCCTCTGGGACTCGCCCGACCTGACCGCGGTGATCCGCGTCGCGGCCCGCAACGTGACGGGGATCGACGACGTCCGCCGCCGGCTGAGCCCGCTGCGCGAGCCGTTCCAGCGCGGCCGCGCCGCCTTCCGGCGCAACACGCCGCGCCGCAGCCGCAAGGACATCGAGGCGCACTACGACCTCGGCAACGAGCTCTTCGGGCTGATGCTCGACGACACCATGATGTACTCGAGCGCGGTCTTCGAGCACCCGCAGATGTCGCTGCGCGACGCGTCGGTCGCCAAGCTCGACCGGATCTGCGACAAGCTCGCGCTCGGCCCCGACGACCACGTCCTGGAGATCGGGACGGGCTGGGGCGGCTTCGCCGTCCACGCCGCCGCCACGCGCGGCTGCCGCGTCACGACGACGACGATCTCGCGCGAGCAGCACGACCACGCGGTCGCGCGGGTCCGCGAAGCGGGCCTCACCGATCGCGTCACGGTCCTGCTCGACGACTACCGCGACCTCGAGGGCCAGTACGACAAGCTCGTGTCGATCGAGATGATCGAGGCCGTGGGCTGGAAGGACTTCGACACGTTCTTCCGCGTGTGCAGCGACCGGTTGGCGCCCGACGGCTCGATGCTGCTCCAGGCGATCGTCATGGACGACCGCGCCTACGCCGTCGAGCGCGCGTCGAAGTCCTTCATCCGCACGCTGATCTTCCCCAACGGCTGCCTGCCCTCGCGCGAGGTCATCGCCCGCTGCGTGGCGCGCGACACCGACCTGCACGCGGTCCACCTGGAGGACCTGACCCCGCACTACGCGGAGACGCTCAAGCGCTGGCGGGCGAACTTCGACGGCGCCGAGAGCCAGTTGGAGGCCTTGGGCTACGACGAGCGCTTCCGCCGCCTCTGGCGGATGTACCTCGCCTACTGCGAGGCCGGCTTCGCCGAGCGGCGGATCGGGCTGATCCAGACCGTGCTCGCCAAGCCGCACTGGCGCCCCGAGGTCACCGAGCCGGCCGCGGCGCTGCCCGCCGTCGTGGCGGTCTAGGACACCATCATGGACAACGCACGCACCGCCGCCCTCGCCGTCCTGGGCCTGCGCGTCGCCTACGGCCTCGGCCTCGTCGCCGCGCCCGAGAAGCTCGCGCTGCGCTGGCTTGGCCCGAGCGCCGCGACGCCCCCGACGCAGGTCCCGCTGCGCGCGCTCGGCGTGCGCGAGGCGATCCTGCACGGCGGCGCGATCGCCGCCGTCCTGGCCGGTCGCCCGGTCCGCCCGTGGCT
>JAOPZG010000410.1 GCA_025964215.1 Conexibacter sp. | reverse complement strand
TCTCGGCGTCGGACCAGTCCTCGACCATCTGCGCCAGCTCCGGGTCGGCCCCGAAGAAGTGCTCGCGCACGTAGGCGCCGTCGCGCGACTTGAACACCTGGTACTCGCCGTCGACGCACTCCTCCATGCGCTTGACCAGGCGGCCGTCGGTGTCGGCGGCCAGCAGCGGATCCCAGCGCCGGCCCCAGACGACCTTGATGACGTTCCACCCGGCGCCGCGGAAGTTCGTCTCCAGCTCCTGGATGATCTTGCCGTTGCCGCGGACCGGCCCGTCCAGGCGCTGCAGGTTGCAGTTGACGACGAAGACGAGGTTGTCGAGGTGCTCGCGGCCGGCCAGCGAGATCGCGCCCATCGACTCGGGCTCGTCCATCTCGCCGTCGCCCATGAAGGCCCACACCTTGCGCACGGCGGTGTCGCTGATCCCGCGGCCGCTCAAGTACTTCATGAACCGCGCCTGGTAGATCGCCATCAGCGGGCCGAGGCCCATCGACACGGTGGGGAACTGCCAGAAGCCCGGCATCAGCCAGGGGTGCGGGTAGGAGGAGAGGCCCGGAGACCCGTCCCCGCCCACCCCGGTCTCGGTCCGGAAGCGCCGCATCTGCTCCTCCGGGATCCGGCCCTCCAGGAACGCGCGCGCGTAGATGCCCGGCGAGGAGTGGCCCTGGATGAACACCAGGTCGCCCCCGTGCGCCTCGGACGGCGCGTGCCAGAAGTGGTTGAAGCCGATCTCGTAGAGCGTCGCGGCGGACTGGAAGCTCGCGATGTGGCCGCCGAGCTCCGAGGACTCCTTGTTGGCCTGGAGCACCGTGGCGATCGCGTTCCAGCGCACGAGCGAGCGGACCTTGTGCTCGAGGTCGTGGTCGCCGGGGACCGGGACCTCGGCGTCGGCCGGGATCGTGTTGATGTAGGGGGTGCTCAGGTCGCCGGCCGGGTGCAGGCCGCGCAGGCGCGCGTCGGCGAAGACCTCCTCGAGGAGCTGCCGCGCGCGGTCGGGGCCGTCGTTGCGGAGGACCGCCTCGAGGGCCTCGACCCACTCAGCGGTCTCGGTCGGATCGATGTCGGGGTGGATCGCCATCTAGTCCTCCTGGAAGTACTCGGGGTGAGCGTCGCGGATGGCGGGCAGGCTGGACAGGACCATCCGCTGGTGCGAGCGCAACTCGCGCTCGGCGGCCACGGCGTCGTGGCCGGCGACCGCGCCGACGACCGCGCGATGCTCGGCGAGCATCTGGCCGCGGTAGCCGGCCTCGGGCAGGCTGAGCAGCCGGACGCGGTCGAGCTGCCCGCGCGTCCGCTCGCTGAGTCGCCACGCCACCTCGCGGCCGGAGAGGTCGCAGAGCTGGCGGTGCAGGTCGTCGTCGAGGCGGGCGAAGGACGCGGCGTCGTCGTCGGCGACCGCGCGCTCCTGCGCCTCCAGGTTCTCGTGCAGGTCGCGCAGCTGGTCGACCCCGGCGTCGCGCGCGGCGATCCGGATCGCGCTGACCTCCAGCGCCTCGCGCACGAAGTGCGCGTCGGCGATGGCCTCCTCGTCGATGTAGGTGACGAAGGTGCCGAGCTGCGGGACGATCGCGACGAGCCGCTCGTCGCGCAGGCGGGCGAGCGCGTCGCGCACGGGCGTGCGGCTGACGCCGATCAGCTCGGCGAGCTGGTTCTCCGACAGGCGCCGTCCGGGCTCCAGCTCCGCGCCGACGATCGCCTTGCGCAGGGCGACGTACGCCTGGTCGCGCGCAGAGGTCCCGAGCGAGCGCTCACGGAAGGTCGACCGCATGTCGCGTACTAGTATACAAGTACGCAAGCGGATGCAACGGCGCTTGCGCGAGGCGCCCGCAACGGGCTACCGCACCGCCGCCGCCTCCTCGGCCACCGCCGGCGGGCCGTGCGGGACGAAGTCCTTCTGGCGGATCAGCAGCAGCGCGGCGACGCCGCACACGAGCGCGAGCAGCGCGGCGATCAGCAGCAGCTCGTCGATACCGGCGGCGTAGCGCGCGGTGTACGTGGCGCCCGTCGCCCCGTGCAGCTTGGTGGCGAAGATCGAGCCGAGCGCGGCGATCGACGTCGCGATCCCGACCTGGCGGAAGGTGGTGTTGATCCCCGAGGCCATGCCCGCGTTGCGCGGCTCGACCACGCCGATCGCGGTCGAGGCCAGCGGCGCGTTGACCAGCCCGCTGCCGAGGCCGGCGACGACGAAGCCGGGGATCAGGTCCGTCCACGAGGACGAGCCGTCGAGCCCGCGCATCAGCAGCAGCCCGCCGCCGACGAGCAGCAGCCCCGGGCCGATCAGCCAGCGCACCGGCATGTGCGCCGAGAGCCGGCCGGCCGGGATCGCGGTGAACAGCGTCGCGCCCGTGATGACCACGAGCCGCAGGCCGCTCTGGAGCGCGTCGTAGTGCAGCACGTCCTGGAGGTAGAGGATCAAGTACACGAACATCGCGTAGAGCGAGCCGTTCATCCCGAACGCCGCGATCGAGCCGCCGACGAACGTCGGCTTGCGGAAGAGCGAGAGGTCGAACATCGGCTGCGCCTGGAGCTTCTCCACGACCGGGAACGCGGCGAGCAGCAGCGCCGCCAGCACGAACGCCACCACCACGACCGTGTCGCCCCAACCGCGCTCGCTCGACTCGATCAGGCCGAAGACGAGGCTGACCAGCCCGGCGGTGAAGACGAGGAAGCCGGCGACGTCCACGCGCCGCGCATGCGGCGGGCGGGACTCCTGGACCTGCGTGAGCGTGATGCTCAGCGCGACGATCCCGACCGGCAGGTTGACGAGGAAGATCCAGCGCCAGCTCAGCCCGCTGGTGAGCAGCCCGCCGAGCACCGGGCCGAGCGCGGTGCTCACGCCGGCGACGGCGCCCCAGACGCCGAACGCGGTCCCGCGCGCCTTGCCGTGGAAGGTCTGGGCGAGCAGCGCGAGCGAGGTCGCGAAGACGATCGCGCCGCCGATGCCCTGCCCCGCGCGCGAGAGGATCAGCATCAGCGGCGACTGCGCCACGCCGCAGAGCAGCGACCCGACGGTGAAGACCGTGAGGCCGATCGCGAACAGCCGGCGGCGGCCGAAGAGGTCGGCGAGCGAGCCCATCGGCAGCAGCAGCGCGGCGAGCGAGAGCGCGTACGCGTCGATCGTCCACTGCACGTCGGAGAAGCCGGCGTGGAGCGAGCGCTGCACGTCGGGGAGGGCGACGATCACGATCGTGACGTCGAGCAGCAGCATGAACGTGCCGAGGCAGACGGCGACGAGCGTCCAGCGCTGGGTGGAGGGGGAGATCGGGGCCATGGCGTGGCAGGCTAACACAAGGTCTTGCTATTGCAAGCTCTTGGTCTTACAAGGACTTGCCCTACGGTAGGCTCCAGCCGTGGCCGACGAACCCGCCGACGAGCGCTGGGCGCACACCCTCGGGCACCTGCTCTGGGAGGTCTCGGCGCACACGTCGCAGCTGAGCGAGGCGACGCTGGCGCGGGTGCCCGGCGACGTCACGCTGACCCCCGCCTCCGTCGGGCTCCTCGATCAGATCGCGTCCCAGCCCGGGACCACGATCGCCGAGATCGCGCGCCGCACGCCCAAGACGCCGCAGGCGATCAGCCAGGTCGTCGCGCGCCTGGAGAAGCACGGCTTCGTCGAGCGGCGGCTGGCCGGCGGCCGCGCGATCGGGCTGCACATCACCGAGTCCGGCGCCGCGGCGCGGACCGCCGGCACCGCCGCCGAGGACGCCGTCGAGGCGCAGCTCGAGGACGTGCTGGGGAGCGAGCGCTACGAGGCGCTGCGCCGCCTCCTGGACGAGGCGCGCACCGCGCTCTCGGAGCTCGACGCGCCCGGCGGGGTTTGATCCTGATGCCAAGCACAGGTACAACCAGGCCGGTGAAGACCACGGAGAACGCCGTCCGCGAGCCGCCCCGCACCGCCCGCGGCGCCCGCACCCGCGCTGCGCTCGTCACCGCGGCGCGCACGGTCTTCGAGCGCGACGGCTACCTCAACGCGCGGCTCACCGACATCACCGCCGAGGCCAACTGCTCGACCGGCTCGTTCTACACGTACTTCACGAACAAGGAGGAGGTCTTCGCCGCGGTCCTCGAGGAGGCCCAGGAGGAGATGCTCCACCCGCACGTGCGCGAGGTCGTCGGCGACGAGGATCCCGTCGCGATCATCGAGGCGAGCAATCGCGCGTACCTGGAGGCCTACGAGCGCAACGCCAAGTTGATGCGGTTGCTCGAGCAGGTCGCGAACATCGACGACAACTTCCGCGAGCTGCGCCGCCGTCGCGGCGCCCTCTTCGTCGAGCGCAACGCGCGCTCGATCCGCGACCTCCAGGCCCGCGGCCTCGCCGACCCCGAGCTCGACCCCACCATCGCCGCCCGCGCCCTCTCCGGCATGGTCGGCCGCCTCGCCCACTCCGTCTACATCATCGGCGACCACGTCGACCGCGAGCAGCTCGTGTGGACGCTGACGCGCCTGTGGGCCAACGCGCTGCGGCTCGAGATCACGCCCTCGCGCTGAAGAACCTCTCCGGGTTGCGCAGCATCATCTCGTCGACCTGGTCCTGCGTGACGCCGTTCGCCAGCAGGCCCGGGACGAGGTCGGTCTGGACGAAGTCGTGGCGCCACTCGGGCAGGACGGCGAGGACGAGCTCCTCGGGGAACCAGTCGGTCGTGCAGTGGCGGTCCTGGGAGAGGACGATCTGGCCGGCGTGGCCGCGCTTGCACAGCTCGACCAGCGTGGCCTGCTGGTCCTCCAGCGGCTCGTCGACCTTCAGCCCGCAGCGGTCGAAGCCGAGGTAGGAGCCCTCGGCGAGCAGCGCCTCGAGGTAGTCGAGGTCGGAGGTCTCGTTGGAGTGGCCGATCAGCACGCGCGTGAGGTCGACGCCCTCCTCGCGCAGGATCCGCTGCTGGTCGAGCCCGCGCTTGGACTTCGCGTGCGTGTGGGTCATGATCGGGACGTCGGTGCGCAGATGCGCGCGTGCGACCGCGCGGATCAGGCGCTCGATGTCCGGGGTCACGCCCGGCTCGTCGGTGCAGCACTTCACGACGCCGGCCTTGATGTCCGTGCCTTCGATCCCCTCCTCGATGTCGCGCACGAAGAGGTCGACCAGGAAGCGGTCGTCCGGGTCGTTGTTGAACATCTTGCCCGCGCCGTTGTACTTCATGGGGAACGGCAGGTCGGTGTAGGTGTAGTACCCGGTCACGACGATGACCTGGAGGCCGGTGCCCTCGGCGGCGCGGGCGACGGGGCCGATGCTGCGGCCGAGGCCGGGCGCGGTCATGTCGACGATCGTGTCGATCCCGGACGCCTTGATCGCCAGCAGCTTGGCGTGGGCGTCGGCGATGGCGGCCTCCTCGTCGAAGCCCATGAACCCGGGCCACGCCTCCTGGAGATCCGGGGTGCGGACGAAGACGTGCTCGTGCATCAGCGCGCGGCCGAGCTGGGACGGCTCGATCTCGCCGCCGATGATGGGGATCTTGGACATGCGGGCGAACGTAGCCGAACTTGAATGCGGGCTCAACTGCCTGTACGAATGACCCATGTCCAACGCCGCCCAGGCCGCCTGGGATCACGCGACCGCCGACCCCGATCGCATCGCGCTGCGGGGCGCCGGCGAGCCCTGGAGCTACGGGACGCTGCGCGAGCGCGCGGCCGCCGTCGCGGGCGCCCTGCGCGCCGCCGGCATCGCCCC
>JAOPZG010000409.1 GCA_025964215.1 Conexibacter sp. | reverse complement strand
CCGCGGGCGTCGATCGCGACGGGCTTGGCCGCGGCGACCGTCCTGCAGATCGCGGGGCTCTGCGTCCTCCCCGTGCTCGCGCTGCCCGCGATCCTCTTCGGGCTGCGCGTCCCGCAGACGCTCTTCGAGACCGGCGCGCTCGGCCTCGGGCTCTTCGGGGCGATGGCGCTCGGCCTGGCCGCGGCGCGCAGCGAGGCGACGCTGCGCTGGGTCGGCCGCGCGCTCGTGCGGATCAGCTGCCGCCTGCCGGGCGACCGCGCGCTCTCGGCGGAGCTGCCGGACCGCCTCGTCGTCCAGCGCGACGAGGTCACCGAGCGCCTCGGCGACCGCCTGCTCGTCGCCTGCGGCGCCGCGGTCGGCCGCTGGCTCTTCGACCTCCTCGCGCTGGTGACGGCGATCATCGCCGTCGGCGCGCACCCGCAGTTCTCGCTCGTCCTGCTCGCCTACGTCGCCGCGCAGCTGCTCGGCCAGATCCCGCTGACGCCCGGCGGCATCGGCGTCGTCGAGGCCGGCCTGACCGCGACCCTCGCGCTCGCCGGCGTCCACGGCGGCGACGCCGCCGTCGCGACGCTCGCCTACCGCCTGGTCTCCTACTGGCTGATGCTCCCGGCGGGCCTGATCGCGTGGATCATCCACCGCCGGCGGCTGGCGGTCGCGGCGCCCGCGGGCTGACGCGGCGACGTGCGCCTACGCCTCCGCCCGGGCCACCGGGGCGGCGTCGCCGAGCGCCGTCTCCGGGATCCCGAGCGCCTCGATCAGGTCGGTCGCGTGCGGTCGGAGCGTCCCGCAGAGCGTGTTGACGGCCTTGATGACGGCCTTCGAGCGCGTCGAGGAGAGGCGGCCGTGCTCCTGGAACCAGCCGCGGTCGGCCTCGATCGTGCTCAAGGCGTACAAGTCGCAGACGCGATCGAGCAGCGCGCGCGTGCCGGGGTCCTCGCAGCGGCCGACCGCCGCGGCGAAGGACTCCAGGACGACGCAGTCGACGTAGGCGCGCGCCGCCGCGATCAGGTGGTCCTGGCAGTCGAGCAGGACCGAGAACGGGTCGCGGCCCGCGTCGATGCCGCCCTTCAGCCGGCGGGCGACGCCCGAGCGGATGTGGCTCGAGCGCCAGCGCAGCAGCTCGAGCTGGACCTCGCGGCTGGCGAGGTCCTCCTGGTCGTCGCGGCCGGGCAGCAGGTCGTCGGCGATCCGGGTCAGGACCTCGCGCATCGCGCTGCGCTCGGCGACCGTCTCCCAGACCTGGCCGGCGAAGAAGCTCGCGGTGCCCAGCGGGTCGAGCTCGCCGAGCTGGTCGCGGAAGTCGGTCAGCAGGTTCTTGGCCGCGAGCTGGAGCAACACGGTGTTGTCGCCCTCGAACGTCGTGAAGACGTCGGTGTCGGCCTTCAGCGCGGCGAAGCGGTTGCCCTTCAGGTAGCCCATCCCGCCGCAGGCCTCGCGGCACTCCTGGATCGTCCCGGTCGCGTGCCAGGTCGCGACGGCCTTCAGGCCGGCGGCCAGCGTCTCGAGCTCGCGGCGCTCGCGATCGAGCTCCTCCTCGGAGGTGAAGACGTGGTGCAGCCGCGCGACGACGTCCTCCTGCGCGAAGTGCAAGGCGTACACCTTGGCCAGCGCCGGCAGCAGGCGGCGCTGGTGGGTGCGGTAGTCCATCAACACGACCTCCTCGCCCCCATCCCGCCCACCCGGGCCGAACTGGCGGCGCGACTCGGCATGGCGGATCGCGATGGCCAGGGCGACCTTGGTCGCGCTGATCGACGCGCCGCAGACGCTCACGCGCCCCTGGATCAGCGTGCCCAACATGGTGAAGAACCGCTTGGTGGGGTTCTCGATCGGCGAGTGGTAGACGCCCTCCTCGCTGACCGAGGCGTAGCGGTCGAGCAGGTTCTCGCGCGGGACCCGCACGTCGTCGAACCAGATCCGGCCGTTGTCGACGCCGTCGAGGCCGAGCTTGGAGCCGCAGTCCTCGATGCGGACGTTCGGCAGGACGTTGCCGTCCTCGTCGCGCAGGGGCACGAGCAGCGCGTGGACGCCGCGCGACTCGCCCCCGACGATCAGCTGGGCGAAGACCGCGGCCATCCGCCCGTCGCGCGCCGCGTTGCCGATGTAGTCCTTGCGCGCGTCGTCGTCCGGCGTGGAGATGACGAACTCGCCGGTCGCGTCGTCGTAGGTGGCGGTCGTCGCGAGCTGCTGGACGTTCGAGCCGTGGCCGGTCTCCGTCATCGCGAAGCAGCCCGGCAGCCGCAGCGAGGTGATGTCGCTCAGGTACGCCTCGTGGTGCTTGCGCGTGCCGAGGTGCAGGACCGCGCCGCCGAAGAGCCCGAACTGCACGCCGCACTTGACCAGCAGCGAGAGGTCGCCGAAGGCCAGCGTCTCGAAGCCCGCGATCGCGCCGCCGACCTGGCCGCGGCCGCCGAACTCCTCCGGGAAGCCGCGCGAGGTCTCCCCCGCATCGGCGAGCGTCCGCGCCCACGCGAGGACCTGCTCGCGGTGCTCCTCCATCGGCAGGTCGGGACGCGGCGCGTTCTCCGGCAGGCTCAGCCACGCGCGGCAGAGGTTGCGGATCTCGGCGTGCTCGCCGTCGAGCAGCGTGCGCAGCGCGGCGACGTCGGCCTTCAGGGCGGCTTCGGGGGCAGACGGGACGGTCGTGGCGGCCATGCGCGAGGTGATTCCCTGTCCGCACCAGAACCATGTGCATCAGCTTGCGGTTACCGTGCCGCGCGATGGCGCGACGCCGGCCAGGCCCCGAGATCCTCGCCGAGGTCGGCGAGCTCGTCGTGCAGCGCGACCGCGAGCGGCCGACCGGGCGGCTGCTGCGCCAGGGCGAGATGGACGCCTCGTACGTCGACCTCGCCGACCCGCGCCACCTGGAGTTCGACTACCTGCGGCGGATGCGCGACGTCGTCGAGGCGCTGCGCGCGCGGCGGATCGTCCACGTCGGCGGCGCGGGCTGCGCGCTGGCGCGGTCGCTGGCGGCGACCGACCGCACGCGGACGCGCCGCCAGGAGGTCATCGAGGTCGACCCCGGCGTCATCGCGCTCGCCCGCGAGCACCTCGGGCTGCGCAAGGAGCCCGGGCTGAAGGTCCGGATCGCCGACGGCCGCGCGCACCTCGCGAGCCGTCCGGACGGCTCCGCCGACGCGCTGCTGATCGACGCGTTCGTCGGCGCGCGCGTCCCGCGCCATCTCGCCACGACCGCG
>JAOPZG010000396.1 GCA_025964215.1 Conexibacter sp. | reverse complement strand
GCGCGGGGCGAGCGCGAACGTCCGCGCCGCCTCGGCCTCGCGCGCGACCCGCTCGGCCGCCTCGCGCAGCAGGACCGCCTCGACCATCCGCGCCGCCGCGGTGACGAGCGCGAGCGAGTGCGGGTGGGCGGTCTGCAACGGGCCGGAGAGGTCGAGGACCCCGAGCAGCTCGCCGCTGACCGGGTCGTGGAGCGGCGCGGCGCTGCACGTCCAGCCGTGCACGGGCGTCGCGAAGTGCTCAGCGCTGAAGACCTGCAAGGAGTGGTCGAGCGCGAGCGCGGTGCCCATCGCGTTGGTCCCGGCGTCCGCCTCGCTCCAGCGCGCGCCGCGCATCAGGTGGACGCTCGTGGCGTCGTCGAGCATCCGCTCGTCGCCGTCGATCCACAGCAGCGTGCCGTCGGCGTCGCAGACGAGCAGGACCTGCTCGCCCTCGGCGCGGACGTCGTCGAGCAGCTCGCGCAGCACGCCCTCGGCGGACGCGAGCGGCGAGCGCGACCAGCGCTCCGAGGCCTCCTCGCCGGCCAGTGCCAAGGGGGCGAGCCCGCGCTGCGCGTCGAAGCCGGCCGCGGTGCAGCGCAGCCACGAGTCGGCGATCACGCCGCGCAGCTCCGGGGGCGGCGGCGCGCCCGACAGCACGGCGTCGTGCGCCCGCGCCAACCGCAGCGCGCGCCCGCGCCGATCGCCCGTCGAGGGGATCGCGACCCAGGAGTTCATGTGACCCACGACGGTTGTACGCCTCCCGCAACGGAGTTGCAACCCCCTGCGGCGTAGCGTCGCGCCCACAGTCCGACAGGAGGAGACAGACATGGCGCTCGACGCCCAGATCGACCAGCACGCCCGCGACTTCGTGGCCCGCGACCACCGGATGCTCATCGGTGGCGACTGGGTGGAAGCCGCGTCCGGCCAGACCTTCGAGACCTACGACCCAGCGACCGGCGACGTCCTCGCGACCGTCCCGCGCGGGAGCTCCGAGGACATCGACCGCGCCGTGAAGACCGCCCGCGCGGCGTTCGATCCCGACGGCCCGTGGCGCCGCATGACGCCGAGCGAGCGCGGCCGCGTCATCCACCGCCTCGGCGACCTGATCCTGAAGAACGGCGACGAGCTCGCCACGCTGGAGACGCTCGACAACGGCAAGCCGCTGACGATCGCGAAGGCCGCCGACGTCCCGCTTGCCGCCGACCTGTTCCACTACATGTCGGGCTGGACGACCAAGAGCGGCGGCTCGACCCTGCAGATCTCCGTGCCCTACATGCCGGGCGCCGAGTGGCACGCCTACACCTTGCACGAGCCCGTCGGCGTCGTCGGCCAGATCATCCCCTGGAACTTCCCGCTGCTGATGGCCGCGTGGAAGCTCGGGCCCGCGCTGGCGACGGGCTGCACGGTGATCCTCAAGCCCGCCGAGCAGACGCCGCTGAGCGCGCTGCGCCTCGGCGAGCTGTGCCTCGAGGCCGGCATCCCGCCCGGCGTCGTCAACGTCGTGACGGGCTTCGGCGAGGAGACGGGCGCGCCGCTGGCCGCCCATCCGGACGTCGACAAGGTCGCGTTCACCGGCTCGACGGAGGTCGGCCGGCTGATCCTCCAGGCGGCCGCGGGCAACCTCAAGAAGGTCTCGCTGGAGCTGGGCGGCAAGTCCCCCAACGTGGTCTACGCCGACGCCGACCTGGAGACCGCGATCCCCGGCGCCGCCAACGCGATCTTCTTCAACCATGGGCAGTGCTGCGCGGCCGGCTCGCGGCTGTTCGTCGAGCAGTCGGTCTACGACGAGGTCGTGAGCGGCGTCGCCGACCACGCGAAGTCGATCAAGGTCGGCCCGGGCATCGACCCGCTGACCGAGATGGGGCCGCTGGTCTCCCAGGAGCAGCTCGACCGCGTCTGCGGCTTCCTGGCCTCCGGCGAGACCGAGGGCGCGGAGACGCTCGCGGGCGGCAAGCGCCACGGCGAGCGCGGCTACTTCGTCGAGCCGACGGTGCTCGCGGGGACCAACCCGCAGATGAAGGTCGAGGCCGAGGAGATCTTCGGCCCGGTCGTCACCGTGCGCCCCTTCGAGCAGGGCGGGCTGCCGCCGGACGCCAACCGGACGAGCTTCGGCCTGGCCTCCGGGGTGTGGACCAGCGACATCTCCAAGGCCCACCGCACGGCCAAGGCGCTGCGGGCCGGAACGGTGTGGATCAACTGCTACAACGTGTTCGACGCCGCCCTGCCGTTCGGCGGCTTCAAGGAGTCCGGCTGGGGCCGCGAGATGGGCGCCGAGGCGCTCGAGCTGTACACGGAGGTCAAGTCGGTCGTGACCCTCCTCTGACCCTTCCCTGCGTGATGACGGACGCAACGCTGCGGCCCGCTGAGAGGCGGGCCGCGGCGTTGCGGTAGTACGCTCGGCCGGCGATGCCCGACCATCCGCTCCCCGACGCCGAGGTGGCAAAGGAGTGGTGGGCCACGATGCTCTTGATGCGCCGGTTCGAGGAGCGTTCGGATTCGCTGTACGCGCAGGGGTTGATCGGCGGGTTCCTGCACGCGGCGCGGGGCGAGGAGGCGGTGATCGTGGGCGCGCTGCGTTCCCTGGATGCCGGCGACGCGGTCCTGTCGACGTTCCGGGCGCACGCGCATGCGCTGGTGCGGGGGACGCCGCCGGAGGAGGTGATGGCCGAGCTGCTGGGGCGGGTCGGCGGGACGTCGCGGGGGCGCGGCGGGTCGACGCACGTGGTGGATCCCGCGCGTGGCGTTCTCGGTGGCTTCGGGATTCCCGCGGGGCACGTGCCGGTGGCGGCGGGGGTCGCGCTGAGCGGGCGGTTGGCGCTCTGCCAGCTCACGCTCGGGGCGACCGCGGAGGGGGCGTTCGCGGAGGGGCTGGCGCTGGCGGCGGCGTGGTCGCTGCCGCTGGTGGTGCTGGTGACCGACGACGGCGCGTTGGAGGTGGCGCCCGCGGTGACCTCCGGGCTCTTCCAGCGCAGCGCCGCGCTCGGCGTGGCGGGGTTGCGCTGCGACGGCGGCGACGTGATCGACACCTACAACGTGGTCAGCGAGGCGGTGCGGCGGGCGCGGGTCGAGCGGCGGCCGACGCTGGTGGAGGCGACGGTGGCGCGGGCCGTCGACCCGGTGGCGAGCTTCGCGGATCGCCTGGAGCGCGAGGGCGTGCTGGGTGAGGGAGAGCGCGCGGCGCTGGAGGCGGGCGTGCGGGATCGGCTGGATCTCGCGGTGGCGCTCGCGGAGGCGTCGCCGGAGCCGGCGGGGGATGCGCTGCACGACGACGTGGTGGCGCCGTGAGTCGCTCCCTGACCTACCGCGCGGCGGCCGGCGAAGCGCTGCGCGAGGCGTTGGCGCGGGACGAGCGGGTCGTGGTGCTGGGCCAGGACATCGGCGCGCGCGGTGGCGCGTTCGGGGTCACGGCGGGGTTGTTGGAGGAGTTCGGCGCGGCGCGCGTGCGCGATGCGCCGAGCGCGGAGGCGGCGCTCGTCGGCGTCGGGATCGGCGCGGCGATGGCTGGGATGCGGCCGGTGGTCGAGCTG
>JAOPZG010000394.1 GCA_025964215.1 Conexibacter sp. | reverse complement strand
ACGTCCGCACCGCCGGCCCGCCGCAGAGCAGGCTGAGGGCGGGGCCGTGGGCGGCTCCGCGCTGGGCAGGCTCGGGCGCCTGGGGGGCGAGGGCGACGTCGCGCTGAAGGGCGCGGGCGCGTCGGTCTTCCTGCTGCTGCTCGTCGGCTGCGGCGTGACGTTCGGGATCGCGGGGCTCGCGCTGCCGATGGCCGGCCTCGTGGCGCTCCTGCTGCTGCGGCGGCCGGGGCTGACGCTCGCGCTGGCCGTCGGGCTGGCGATCCTCGCCGAGGACGAGAGCTTCCCCGTCTTCACGCAGTCGGCCAAGCTCTACACGAGCCTGTTCAAGGACATCACGCCGCTGGACGGGATCCTGGTGCTCGCGCTGGTCGGGCTGGCGCTGCGGATGCTGGGCGAGAAGCGCGCCGTGCGCCTGCCGCCGAGGCCGCTGGCGGTGACGCTCCTGCTGCTGGTCTTCGGGCTGCTCTCGGGCGTGCTCGTCGGGCGCCAGAACGGGGCGGGGACCTCGCACGTCGTCCTGGCGACGCACACCTTCCTCTACCTGATCCTCGTCCCGATGATGGTGGTCAACCTCCACGTCGGGCGCAAGGACCTCGAGCGGCTGCTCGGCGCCGGGCTCGTGCTCGCCGCGATCAAGGCCGGCATCGGCTTCCTGGCGCTGGCGAAGGGCGGCTCGGCGGCGATCGACGGCACGGCGTCGCTGACCTACTACGCGCCGACCGCGAACTGGCTGATGACCGTCGCGCTGCTGGCGATCGTCGCCGCGGTGGTGCTGCGCGCGCGGCCGCCTTGGTGGATGGTCGCCGCCGCGCCCGTGCTGCTGCTGTGCCTGATCCTGTCCTACCGGCGCTCGTTCTGGATCGCCGACGCGGTCGGCCTCGTGCTCGTCCTCGTGCTCGGCGTCGCGTCCTCCGCGGTGGGGCGCCGCCTGATCGTGCCGGTCATCGCCGTGCTCGGCGTCGGCATCTACCTGCTGGGCAACGTCGCGCTGCAGTCCGACACGCCGATCGCCCAGCGCGTCCAGAGCCTGTCGCCGACGAAGGTCGCGACGACGCCCGACGATCGCTACCGCCTCGACGAGCGGGCGAACGTCGTCCACGAGATCCGCGACAACCCGGTCGCCGGCATCGGCCTCGAGGTGCCGTGGCACGCGACGGCGCGCTCGCTGCCGGTCGAGGTCAACCCCGACCACCTCTACGTCCACTTCGCCGCGCTGTTCTGGTGGCTGAAGCTGGGGATCCTGGGGCTGCTGGCCTACGCCGGGCTGCTGCTCTCCGGCATGTGGCTGTCGCTGCGGGTCTGGAACCACGCCGCCTCGCCGGCGGCCCGGGCGTTCGGCCTCGGGTCGCTGTGCAGCTTCCTCGGCCTGGTCGTGATCGAGACGACCGCCACCTTCACCGGCAGCGACCAGCGCTTCACGCTGCTGCTCGCCGCGCAGCTGGGGCTGCTGGCCGCGATCGGCCAGCAGCGCTCGGCGTCGCCCGATCAGGCCGAGGCGGCCAGCTCGGACTTGACCTCGGTGGTGTAGGCGCCCTTGGTGGAGCGGTCGAGGTGCAGGGCGCCGAAGTAGGCCTCGCGGTCGTTGGTGGAGCTGGTGCTGGCGAGGTCGCTGGCGGAGTAGAGGTAGACGGCGGCCAGGCGGCTGGCGTAGCGGGCCTTCATGGCGGCGAGCGTGGTGCGCAGCGTCGAGGCCGCGGTGTCGTAGCTCATGCACTTGTCCCAGCCGTAGTTGTCGCTGAGGCAGTTGCCGTTGTCGGTGGCGAAGCCGAACTCGGTGACGTAGATCGGGATCGAGCTCGAGGCGCCGTGGGCGGCGGCCTTGGCCAGCGCGTCGTCCATCGCGAGCTGCCAGCCCGGGCCGTAGGGGTGCATGACCCAGCCCTTGACGTAGGTGGCGAAGTTCGGGACGGCCTTGTAGACGTTGTCGGTCCAGCTCGCCCAGCGGCCGGGCGTGTCGGCGATGGCGAGGAGGCCGACGCCGTCGTTGGCGGCCGCGACCGAGGTGGCGGCGGTCTTGAAGGTCAGCGCGTACTGCTTGGCGAGGTTGGCGTAGGTGGCGCTGGCGGGCCAGTTCGGGTCCGCGTTGAGGGCCGGGTACTGCCAGGGCTGGTTGGTCTCGTTGCCGTACTCGATCTCGGTGACGGCGGTGCCGGCGGCCCAGTCGGCGCCGCGGGCGGAGCCGTTGGGGCCGAAGGCGGCGGCCCAGGTGGCGAGGTTGCGCGCCTCGGCGTCGGTCGGCGTGCGGCCGTTGAACGTCGCCAGCAGCAGCGGCTTGATGCCGGCCTGGGCGTAGGCGGCGATGATCGGCGTCATCGAGGCGACGGAGCTGTTGATGTCGAACTCCATGCGGGCGTGCTTGGTGCCCAGGGCCTGCATGAAGGGGAGCTGCCAGAGGATCGCCGAGCCGCTGACGAGGCCTTGCTCGAAGCCGGCGCGCGGCTTGGCGGGGGCGGCGGGGGCCGACGGGGCCGGGGCGGGGACCGAGATCGGCGCGGTCGTGGTCTTGGTGGTCGTCGTCGTGGTGGTCGTGGTGACCGTGCCGGCGTCGGAGAAGGAGATCGTGACCTCCTTGGCCCAGGCGGAGCCGGTGACCTCGGTGCGCAGGCCGTAGGAGACCGTCTGGCCGGGGTGCGGCTCCGGCGCGACCGACGTGCCGTGGAGCACCGTGTAGGCGTCGTCCTGGCCCGGGACCTTGGTGACGAACTCGTAGGAGTCGACGTCGGCGACCTTGCCCCAGCTGATCGTCTGGCCGCTGACCTTCATGACCGGCGCGGCGCGGCGGGCGGCCGTGAGGTCCTTCGGGAACTTGATGGCGCTGAACTTCGACCAGGCGGAGCCGGTGACCGCGGTGCGGACGCTGTAGTAGACGGTGAAGCCGGGCGCGGCGGCCGGGGTGGCCGTGGTGCCGTTGACGGCCGTGTAGCGGTCCGGCTGGCCGGTGCGCTTGGCGATCAGGACGTAGGTGGAGACGCCGGCGACCTTGTTCCAGCTCAGCGTCACGCCCGAGGCGCCCAGCGTGGGAGCGGCGATGCGGG
>JAOPZG010000026.1 GCA_025964215.1 Conexibacter sp. | reverse complement strand
GAGGCGAGGATGGTCGCGCTCTCGATCCTGCTCGCCACGTAGCCTCCCGCGCGTGCCCGAGGACTGCGTCTTCTGCAAGATCATCGCCGGCGAGCTGGCGGCGTCGATCGTCCACGAGGACGACCGGCACGTCGCGTTCCTCGACGCGCGGCCGCTGTTCGAGGGGCACACGCTGCTGGTGCCGCGCGCGCACGTCGAGACGCTCGCGGACCTGCCGAGCGACGCCATCGCGCCGTTCTTCGCGCTGACGCGACGGCTGAGCGTCGCGATCCCGCAGGCGATGGGCGCCGCCGGCACGTTCGTCGCCATGAACAACATCGTGAGCCAGTCGGTCCCGCACCTGCACTGCCACGTCGTCCCGCGGAACTTCAAGGACGGGCTGCGCGGCTTCTTCTGGCCGCGCACGAAGTACGCGGACGACGCGGCACGCGACGCGGTCGCCGCGCGCATCGCCGCCGCCCTCTAGGCGCTCTGCGGGATCCCCCGGATCACGACGCGCGCCAGGTACGCCGCCAGCGCCTCGGGCTCCCACTGGCCGGGATCCTCGAGCTGCACGCGGAAGCCGAGCTCGGCCAAGGCCACCAACATGCGGCCCATGAGGGCGGTCTCGCGGTCGGGGAGCTGGGTCCAGGCGGCGAGGACCTCGCCCATCCGCCGCTCCCAGTGCTCGCGGCCGCGCTCGATGCGGTTCTCGCCGTGGCGCTGGAGGTAGATGACGCGGAAGGCCTCCGGCGCCTCGACGACCGCGCGCAGCAGCGCCCCCAATCCAAAGCGGAGCAGGTCCTCCTTGTCGCCGAGGGCGCCGGGCGCGGGCACGGAGTCCTCGACCATGTGCCACAACTTGCGCTCCTCGCGGCGCATCAGCTCCTCGAAGAGGTCCTCCTTCGAGGCGTAGCACGAGTACAGCACCGGCTTCGAGACGCCCGCCTCGTCGGCGATCGCCTGCATCGAGACCGCCTCGAAGCCGTCCCGCGCGAAGAGCGGCAGGGCGGCGTCGAGGACGAGCGGCCTGCGCAGCTCCGGTCCCAGATGCGCCGCCCGCGCGCGTCCCATGATCGCCGCCTGGCTAGGCGATCCGCATGCCGGAGATCGCCCGTGCGATGACCAGCTGCTGCATCTCGCTCGTGCCCTCGAAGATCGTGTAGATCTTGGAGTCGCGGTGCCAGCGCTCGACTGGGAACTCCCGGGTGTAGCCGTTGCCGCCCATGATCTGGATCGCCCGCTCGGTCGCCCAGACGGCGACCTCGCCGGCCTTGAGCTTGCTCATCGAGCCCTCGGCGTTCTCGAACGGGAGGCCGTTGCGGGCCATCCACGAGGCGCGCCAGACGAGCAGGCGGGCGGCGTCGAGCTCCATCTTCATGTTGGCGAGCGCGAAGGCGATCGACTGGTTCTCGATGATCTTCCGGCCGAACTGCTCGCGCTCCTTGGCGTAGTCCAAGGCGTACTCGTAGGCGGCGCGGGCAATGCCCAGCGCCTGCGCGCCCACGATCGGGCGCGTGGCCTCGAAGGTCTGCATCGCGGCCTGCGTCTTGCCCTTCTTGCCCTCGCGGACGCGGGCGAGGCGCTCGTCGAGCTTCTCCTTGCCGCCGAGCAGGTTGGCGCCCGGGATCTTGCAGTCGTCGAGGTGGACGTCGGCCGTGTGCGACGCGCGCAGCCCGTGCTTCTTGACCTTCGCGCCCTGCTCGATGCCCTCGGTGGCGATCGGCACGATGAACGCGGCGTGGCCGCGCGAGCCGAGCTCGCGGTCGGTCTGGGCGATGACGACGTGGACGTCGGCGATGCCGCCGTTGGTCGCCCAGGCCTTCTGGCCGTTGAGCGTCCACGTGTCGGAGGCCTCGTCGTACTTGGCCGTCGTGCGGATGTTGGAGACGTCGGAGCCGGCGTTCGGCTCGCTCGCGCAGAACGCGGCGACCTTCACATCGGTCTCGGTCCCGTAGCACTGGGGGACCCACTCCATGACCTGCTCCCACGTGCCCTGGCCGGCGATGGCGGCGGCCGCGAGGCCGGTGCCCATGATCGCCATGCCGATGCCGGCGTCGCCCCAGAAGAGCTCCTCCTGGACCAGCGGCATCGTCAGCCCCGACGGGTCGGCGGCGAACTGCTGCAGCGACTCGAAGCCGTAGAGGCCGATCTTCGCGGCCTCCTGGATGATCGGCCACGGCGTCTCCTCGCGCTCGTCCCACTCATGGGCGGCGGGGCGCACGACGCCCTCGGAGAATCCGTGGACCCAGTCGCGCAGGTCCTTCTGCTCCTGCGTCAGGGCGAGGGAGAACGCCGGCTCGGCGGGCGTCTCGGCGGTGTCTTGGGGCGTCTCAGCGGTGCTGGCCATCCGTCGATTCTACCAGGAGGTAGGAACGGTGGCGTTCAGTTGGCGCGTCCGGTCAGCCGGCCGGGAAGACCCAGCCCGCCAGCGCGACGAACTGCACGCCCGCGGCGAGGATCACGAGCGCGTGGAAGACCTCGTGGAAGCCGAAGACCGTCGGCCACGGGTCCGGGCGCTTGGTGGCGTAGACGAGCGCGCCGAGCGTGTAGAGCAGGCCGCCGATCGCGAGCAGGACCAGCGGCGCGACGTTCATGGCGTCGATCATCTGCGGCAGGGCGAAGAGGACCGTCCAGCCGAGGCCGAGGTAGCAGAGCGCGATCAGGACGCGGGGCGCGGTGATCCACGCGACCGACAGGATCACGCCGCCGAGCGCGCCGGCCCAGACCGCGGCGAGGATCGCCCAGCGCAGCGTGCCGTGCATGATCAGCAGCGCGACGGGCGTGTAGGTCGCCGCGATGAAGACGAAGATCGTGGAGTGATCGATCCTGCGCAGCAGCGGTCGCCAGCGCGGGTTCCAGCGCCAGCGGTGGTAGGTCCCGGACGCGGCGAACAACCCGCACAACCCGCCCCCGTAGACGACGGCGGCGAGCCGCGGCGTCCCCGCCGGCACCAACACGGTCAGGGCGATCGCGGCGCCGAGCGCGAGCCAGAACGCGTACGCGTGCGTGACGCCGCGCAGCAGCGGGCGCAGCTCGCGCAGCTCCTCCTCGACGGACTCGACGGCGTGACGGGTGCTCATGGCTCGCCGCGGACGGTACCCCGGCGGGCGCGCGCGCAGCGCGGATCCGGGGGCTAGCCCCCGGGAGGCATGGCGCGTCGCTACGTCGTCGTGTCCGGCAGGTGCCGGCCGACGACCGCGACGACGATCCCGCGCGGCACGTCCGGGTCGCTGCCGTCGGAGACGTGGAGGTAGATCCGCGCGATGAACTGCGCGCCGGAGCCCGAGCCGAGCCCGATGTGCGGGCCGACCCAGAGCTTCGGGGTGCCGGGGCCGTCGAGGTAGAACGAGTAGTCGTCCTCGTAGCGCTTGCGCGTCGTCTCGGCGATGTCCGGCTTGTACTGGGTGATCCCGTGCTCGGCCGCGGCCTGGCCGAGCGACTTGCCCATGTCGCCGGCGGCGTAGCGGCCCGCCAGCTCGTCGAGCCCGCGGAGCGTCCGCAGCACGAGGCCCGGCCGGCGGAACGGCGAGTCGGCGGCCGTCTCGAAGGCCTTCGGCGCGAACTTGAGGTACTTGGCCTCGGCGGCCGCGCGCTCGACGGCCTCGAGCACCGTCGCCGGCGGCGCCTCGGGCTCCACGACGGCGACGCCCGCGCTGTCCTCGCCGCCCGTGTCGACCCGCGCCAGGAGCTGCGTGAGCTCCGCGATCGTCCGCCGGTCCTGCTCGCGCTCGCCGCGCAGCCGCTCCATGCGGTCGTGCAGCTCGTCGCGCGCCTGCTGCGTCGCGGCGGCGTCGGCGAGCGTGCGCTCCATCTCCTCCAGCAGCTCGCTCTCGAGACCGGACCCACCCGCCCGCGCCTCGGCGGCCGCAGCCGCGGCGGCGCGCAGCGTCGCGACCTCGGCCTGGAGGTCGGCGACCTGCGACTGCGCGGTGTCGCGCTCGCGCACGACCGCATCGCGCTCGGCCTCGGCGCTGGCCCGCGCGTCGTCGGCCTCGTCGCGCTTGGCGCGCGCGACCTCCTCGCGGCGCTTGAGCTCCGGGATCTTCTTGCCCTCCTCCTCGAGCTTGCCCGCGCGCAGCTCCAGCTCCTTCTCGCGCGCGCCGAGCTTCTCGTGGGCGGCGAGCGCCTTCTCGACGACGACGCCGAAGATCGCGTCGTCGATCCCGGACTCGTCGAGCATCTTGTCCCAGGAGCCGAAGACCGCCTCGACCTCGTCGGCCGTCGGCCAGCCCTTGTCGGGATCGAAGTCCTCGGGCTCGGGCGCGTAGCCGGCCAGGCCGGTGAAGCGCCAGACGGCGTGGAGGATCTCCAGGCGGTCGAGCGCGTCGCGCGCCCCGGCCCACCAGTGGGGGTCGCCCTTCGGGGGTTCTCGCTCCTCGAGGCGCAGGCCGAGCTCCTCGAGCGCCTGCTCGGCGGCCCGCCGCGCGTAGTACTCCTTGCGCAGCTGGGCGGTCGTGGGCTCGGCGCTCTTCTGGGGACGAGCCGGGCGTGCGGGCTTCTTCTTCGCCACGGGCCGGAAGCTACCGGGTACAACTGGCGCATGGCCCCGACCTACGACGACGATGACGACTGGACCGGCGCGCCGCCGGAGGGGCACGTGACGCGCGACCGCTCCGACCCCGGGCACTGGATGAGGAACTGGCCGGCGCAGACGATCGTGTACGCCGTGATCGGCGTCGGGATCGTCGTGGTGGTGCTGCTCGCGGTGCTCGCGAGCTAGCGCGGCGTCAGTTGACCGTCGGGTCGACGGGCATCCGCGCGAGCAGCCGGAACTGGCCGCCCTTGCGGGCGAGCACGCGGCCCCAGAGCTCGCCGGGCTCCTCGTCGAAGACGTCCTCGGCCTGCGCGGGCTCGACGATCCAGTCCTCGCGCTCGAGCTCGGCCTCGAGCTGGCCCGGGCCCCAGCCGGTGTAGCCGGCGTAGACGCGGCGGCGGGCCGTCGCGCTGCCGAGGCGGTCCAGGCCGGTGCGGTCGGAGACGAGGCCGATGCCCTCGACGACCAGGAACGCCGCCTCGGCGGGATCCTCGAACTCGGCGAGCACGACGATCGAGGCCGGCTGCACGGGGCCGCCGACGAAGACGACCTCGTCGGTGTCCACGACGCCCTCGAGCTCCGGCACCGCCTCGACGACCTCGGTCTCGCTGGGCCGGTTGAGCACGATCCCGAGCGCGCCGCCCTCGTCGTGGTTGGCGATCGCGACCACGGCCCGGGCGAAGTTGGGGTCCGACATCGTCGGCGAGGCCACGAGCAGCTGTCCGTGCAGGAAGTCCATGGGTCCTTCCATGGTGGCACGCCCGGCGCCGCTCGTCGGACGGTCGCCTCTGTCCCTGCACGGACCGCACATGGTGAGCGTTGGAGATCGGTCGCAGCAGACGGTTTTCCGGTCGATCTGCCGCTCTGGCCGTCCATCGGATGTGTCCGTACGTGTTTGTCCTCGGTCAGACCGGGAAGACCAGGGGCCTGGTGTCCAGTCAGACAATGACCTCCCGTCCACTGATCTCCATCCTCGACGCCGATCCCGAACTCGGGGCCGGCCTCAGCGGCGACGCGCGCGACCTCGCCCGCCGCCACGCCGTGGCCGCGGTGCACGCGCTGCCCATCGGCCCGTTCGAGTTCCCCGTGCCCAACGGCGAGAGCGCCGCTCCGGCCGTCGGCCTGCTCGTGCTCGACGGCCTGATCACGCGCGACGTCGAGCTCGCCAAGCGCGCGACGACCGAGCTGCTCGGCCAGGGCGACATCATCCGCCCGTGGGACGACGAGGCGTCGCTGGACCCGCTGCCCGGCAGCGTCTCCTGGGCCGTGCTCGAGCCTGCGCGCGTCGCGGTCCTCGACCGGCGCTTCGCCGCCGTCGCCGGCCGCTGGCCGACGATGCTCGACACGCTGATCGGCCGCACGGTGCGCCGCTCGCGATCGCTCTCCGTTCAGCGTGCGATCGCGCAGGTACCCCGCGTGGACGCCCGCGTCCTCGTGCTCCTGTGGCTTTTGGCCGACCGGTGGGGCCGCGTCTCGCCGCAGGGCGTGCGCGTGCCGCTGTCGCTGACGCACGAGACGATCGGCAAGCTCGTCGGCGCCCGCCGCCCATCGGTCACCACCGCGCTCGGGGTGCTCACGCGCCGCGGCCTGGTGGAGCGGACCGACACCGGCTGGCTGCTGCACGGCGACCCGCAGGAAGCGCTGCCGGAGCTGTTGTAGGACTCGCGGGTCTGGCTTGCGCTAGCCGAGCAGGCCCTGCAGGATCGTGGACAGGCTGCGGGGGTCGACCCCGTGGCGCTGCTCGAAGCGCTTGCGCTCCTGCTCGTCGGCGAGCCCGAGGACCAGCTCCTCGCGCGTCGCGCCGGCCTTGCACGCCGTGGTGTCGAGGAGCTCCAGGGCGCGATCCTGGAGGAAGCCCTCGATGCCGCCGGTCTGCGGCAGCGGCCGCCGCTCGCACGGATCGCGGAGCGTGACGGGCGCCGGCGCGGCGATCGCGTGGAGCCCGAGGTAGGCGAGCGGCAGGACGACCGCGGTCGCCGCGGCGGCGACGAGCGCCTGGGGGAGGCGCCGGCGCGGCAGCACCGCGACCGCCGCCAGCAGCGCGAGCAGGCCCGTGACGAGGAACGCCGTCCGGAACGCCTCGCCGACGGCGAGCACGAGCGTGTCGTCGG
>JAOPZG010000333.1 GCA_025964215.1 Conexibacter sp. | reverse complement strand
TCACCAACAAGGCCGCCAAGGAGATGGCCGGGCGCGTCGGGCAGCTGCTGGGGCGCGCCACACGCGGCATGTGGCTGATGACCTTCCACGCCGCCTGTGCGCGCATTCTGCGCTCGGAGGCCGAGCGCCTGGGCTACACGCGCCAGTTCACGATCTATGACCAGGCCGACGCGCGGCGGCTGACCAAGCGCTGCGCCGATGCGGTCGGCGTCGATCCCAAGCGATACACCCCCGCGGCGATCCACAACCAGATCTCGGCGGCGAAGAACCGCCTGCGCGCCGCATCGGACATACGCGTAGCGGTCGCGTCGCCGTTCGACGAGATGCTCGCCGACGTCTACGAGCTCTACGAGCGCGACCTGCACCGGATGAACGCGATGGACTTCGACGACCTGCTGTTCCGCATGGTCAACGTCCTCGAGCTCTTCCCGGAGGTCCAGGCGCGCTACAGCGCGTCGTTCCGCCACGTGCTCGTCGACGAGTACCAGGACACCAACCACGCGCAGTACCGGCTGCTCCAGCTGCTCGCCGGCGAGCACAAGAACCTCGCGGTCGTCGGCGACGACGCGCAGTCGGTCTACTCCTTCCGCGGCGCGGACATCCGCAACATCCTGGACTTCCAGGACGACTTCCCCGACGCGCACGTCATCAAGTTGGAGCAGAACTACCGCTCCACGCAGACGATCCTCGACGCGTCGAACGCCGTCATCGCGCACAACCGCGCGCAGATGCACAAGACGCTGTGGACCGACCAGGGCGCGGGCGACCCGGTCATCGTCCGCGAGCTCGACGACGAGTACGCCGAGGCGCGCTACGTCCTCGGCGAGGTCGAGCGGCTCCGCGACGAGGGCGTCTCGCTCGCCGAGATGGCGTGCCTGTATAGGACCAACGCGCAGTCGCGGGTGCTCCAGGACGCGCTCGTGCGCGCCGACGTCCCGTTCCAGATCATCGGCGGGACGAAGTTCTACGAGCGCGCCGAGGTCAAGGACGCGCTCTCCTACCTGACGCTGCTGGCCAACCCGGCCGACGCGATCTCCTTCACCCGCGTGGCCAACTCGCCCAAGCGCGGGATCGGCCAGACGTCGCTCTCGCGGGTCCTGGCCCACGCCGAGACGATGGGCGTCACGACCTGGGACGCGGCGCTCGACCCGGCCGGCGTGCCCGGCCTGGGCACGGCGGCGATCCGCTCGATCGGGCGGTTCATGGACACCATGACGGGCCTGCGCGAGCGCGTCGCCGACAACGTCCCGATGGGCGACCTGCTCGAGGCGGTCCTGCACGAGAGCGGCTACCTCGACGCGCTCGCCGCCGAGCGCACGATCGAGGCTCAGGGGCGGATCGAGAACCTCGAGCAGCTCGTCGAGGTCGCGCGCGAGTTCGACGGCACGCACCGCGCCGAGCAGGACCGCCTCGACGTCTTCCTCCAGGAGACCGCGCTGCGCTCGGACACCGACACGCGCGTGGACGACGGCGGCATGGTGACGCTGATGACGCTGCACAACGCGAAGGGGCTGGAGTACCCCATCATCTTCATGATCGGGATGGAGGAGGGCGTCTTCCCGCACTCGCGCTCGCTGGACGAGGGGACGCTCGAGGAGGAGCGGCGCCTCTGCTACGTCGGGATGACGCGGGCGATGCGCTCGCTGACGCTGACCCACGCGCGCCAGCGCAACGTCTTCGGCTCGCGCGCCTACGGGCTGCCGAGCCGCTTCCTGGGGGAGGTCCCGGACGAGTTCCTCGATCGCGAGGCCGCGCCGAGCGGCTGGGCCAGCGGGGCGAGCGCGGACCGCGGCGGCGCCGGTGGGATCCGGCCGCGCGCCTCGGCGTCGTGGGCCTCGATGCGCACCGACGCGCCGAAGGCCTCGGCGGGCGAGGGCTTCCGGGTCGGCGACGACGTCCTGCACGCCGCCTTCGGCGAGGGCGTCGTCACGGGGACCGAGCCGGGCGGCGTCGTGCTGATCCGCTTCGCGAAGGACGGCAGCGAGCGGAAGCTGATGGCCGAGTACGCCCCGCTCGAGAAGCGTTAGCGTGGCGGGCGTGAGCGCGGAGATCATCGACGGCAAGGCGATCGCGGCGAAGGTCCGGGAGCAGGTGGCCCGCGACGTCGCGGCGTTCACCGAGCGCACGGGCCGCACGCCGGGGCTGGCGACGATCCTCGTCGGCGAGGACCCGGCGAGCGCGATCTACGTCGCCAACAAGCGCAAGTCGGCGGGCGAGGTCGGGATCGCGTCGTTCCACCACGAGCTGCCCGCGGACGCCTCGGGCGAGCAGGTCGAGGCGCTGATCGAGCAGCTCAACGAGGACGACGCCGTAAGCGGGATCCTCTGCCAGCTCCCGGTCCCGGACCATCTCGACGGGGTCCACCTCACGGGCCTGATCGACGCGCGCAAGGACGTCGACGGCCTGACGCCGCTGAGCGCCGGCTACCTGGCGCTCGGGCGCGAGGGGCTGCGGCCGTGCACGCCGGCGGGCGTGATGGTGCTGCTCGCCGAGGCGGGCGTCTCGCTGTCGGGCGCGCACGCGGTCGTGATCGGGCGCTCGAACCTCTTCGGCAAGCCGATGGCCCAGCTGCTGCTGGCCGCCAACGCGACGGTGACGATCGCCCACTCGCGGACCAAGGACCTCGCCGCGGTCGCGCGGACCGCCGACGTGCTGGTCGCCGCGGTCGGCCGCGACCGGATGGTCAAGGGCGACTGGATCAAGCCGGGCGCCGCGGTCGTCGACGTGGGGATCAACCGCTCCGAGGACGGCCTGCACGGCGACGTCGACTTCGCCGAGGCCGTCGCGGTCGCCGGCGCGATCACGCCGGTCCCGGGCGGCGTCGGCCCGATGACGATCGCCATGCTGCTGCGCAACACCCTAACCGCCGCCGAGCTCGTCTCGCGCGAGGAGGCGACGGCATGAACCGGCTGCGCGCGGGGGAGTGGGTCGCGGCCGCGGGGTCGGTGGGGTTGTTGGTGGTGCTGTTCTTCCAGTGGTTCGCCGTGGGAGCGTTCGGGCGCTCGGGCTGGAGCACGCTCGGCTGGCTCATGGACCTCCTGCTCTGCCTCGCCATCTTCGGGGGGCTGAGCTTGTCCTACATGACGGTCAAGCGGACCTCGCCCGCCTGGCCCGTCGGTGCGGCGGTGCTCACCGTCGGCCTCGGCGTCCTGATCTTCCTGGTGCTGGTGGTGCGCGTGACGATCGCGCAGCCGGGCGTGGACGCGCTGGTGAGCGTCCAGCTCCCCGCCTACCTCGGCCTGCTCTTCGCGATCCTGATCCCGGTCGGCGGCTTCGTCAGCCTCAAGGACGAGCGCACCGACTCGCCCGAGGCCGTGGCCTACACGCCGCCGCCCGCGCAGACCGCGCCGGGCACCTGAGCGGCGTGGCGCGGGTCGCGGCGCTGGCCGTGACGGCCGCGCTCGCCGGTGTGCTGTCGCTGAGCTGGTTCGCGCTCGACGCGCCGCTCTCCACGCAGCGGCCCGACCCGGACGGCGGCGGGATCCTCAACCTGCTCAACCAGTACGACGAGCTGCACGCCTCCGGCCGGGGCGGCCTCGGCTGGCTGCCGCTCGCGCTGCTCGGGCTCGCCGCGGCCGGGACGCTCGCCGGGCTGGCGCGCGAGGCGGTGGCCGTCGGCGCGGTCGCGCTCGTGGTGCTCGTCGTCGTGCTCGCGACGGAGGACGACCTCGTCGTCCTGCGCTGGCCGGCGTACGCGGGCGTGGCGCTGAGCGCCGCGCTGCTCGGGTGCGCGGTGTGGTCGTGGCGGACACGGGTAGGGCTCCAGGCATGAAGCTCCTCATCACCGGCGCCCACGGCAAGGTCGGCCGCGCGACCAGCGCCGCGGCGCTGGCCGCCGGCCATCGGGTCACCGGCGTCGACTTGGCGCGGCCGTCGTTCGACCGTCCCGACCCGGACGCCCCGCGCTACCAGCAGGCCGACCTCACGGATCCCGGCTCTGCCTTCGCGCTGTTGGCCCGGACGCGCTTCGACGCGGTCATCCACGCCGCCGCGATCCCGGAGCCGACCGGCAACCCGCCGCACGTCGTGTTCCACAACAACCTGATGGGGACGTTCAACCTGCTCGAGGCCGCCGTGCGCTTCGGCGTGCCCCGATTCGTGCACGTCTCCAGCGAGACCGTGCCCGGCTTCTTCTTCCCCGAGCGCCCGTTCGCGCCGGACTACCTGCCGGTCGACGAGGAGCACCGCGTCGCCCCGCAGGACCCCTACGCGCTGGCGAAGGCGTTCGGCGAGCAGCTCTGTGACGCCGCGGTCGCTCGCTCCGACATCAAGGCCATCACCATCCGGCCGTCGTGGGTGCAGAACGACGACAACTACGCGCACAACCTCGGGCCGCAGCTCCGCGATCCCGACGCGCCGAGCGCGGGCTTCTGGGCCTACATCGCCGTCGAGGACAGCGCCGACGCGCTGCTGCTCGCCGCCGCCTCCGAGTTGCCGGGCCACGAGGTCTTCTACATCGCCTCGCCCGACGCGGCCTCGACGCTCACGCTGCCCGAGCTGCTGGAGCGCCAGGGCCTCGCCGACACGATCCCGCTGCGCCCGCTCGACCGCCCCGACGCCGGCGGCATCTCGATCGCCAAGGCCCGCCGCCTGCTCGGCTACGACCCCAAGCGCTCGTGGCGCGACCACCTCGACGAGCGCGGGGAGCCGCTGCGGTGAGGGCGGCGGCGCTCGCGATCGTCGGCGCGCTCGGCCTCGCGGTCACCGCGGCGTTCCGGTGGTTCGGCTACGACCCGGAGCCGTGCGGGTGGACGTGCTACTCGCTCCCGGCCTTCACCGACACGCGCGCGCCGCTGCACGTCTCCGGCGACGCGCTCGGCGGGCTCGGCCTCCTCGCGGCGGTCGCGCTCGTGCTCTGCGTCCTCGCGGCGCTCGCCGCCGCGGCGCTCATGCTGCGCGAGGGACCGCGCGCTCGCCGACCGTTGACCGCGCTGCTCGCGCTGGACGTCGCGGCGACCGCGATCCTCGCCGTCCGCGTCGTGACGCAACCCGGCCTCGGCCGCGGCGAGGCCAACCGCTTCGTCGACGTCACGCCCGCCGCCGGGATCGGGCTCAGCTTCGCGCTGCTCTCTCTGCTCGGCGTCGCGCTCGCCTGGCGCGCGAGCCGCCGCACCACCGCGCCGCCGCTCCTCTCCTAGACTCGCGGGTCGTGATCGACCGCGAGCAGGTACTCCACGTCGCCAAGCTGGCGCGCCTCGAGCTCTCCGACGACGAGGTCGGGCGGATGGCGACCGAGCTGTCCTCCGTCCTGGGCCACATCGAGACGATCTCCCAGCTCCAGCTCGACGACGTCGCGCCGACGAGCCACGTCGTGGAGGTGGCCAACGCCCTGCGCGCCGACGTCGAGACGCCGTGCCTGCCGCGCGACGTCGCGCTTGCCGCCGCGCCCGCCGTGCAGGACGGCGGCTTCCTCGTCCCGAGCCCGCAGGCTGCGGCATGACTCGCGCAGAGCGCTCGCATGCCGGGCGGCGGCTCGCCTGGCGGCTCGCTCCCGCGGCCGGAGGTCAGGCCGATGGCTGATCTGACGCTCCTCACCGCCAAGCAGGCGGCCGACGCGATCGCCGCCGGCGACCTCGACGCCGCCGAGCTCTTCGAGGCCTACCGCGCCAAGGCCGCGGCCGACGAGCTCAACGCCTACACGTGGGTTGCCGAGGAAGCCCCCGCGCGCGCCGCGGCCGCCAGCGGCAGCCCGCTCGCCGGCGTCCCCCTCGCCGTCAAGGACCTCTTCTGCACCGAGGGCGTGCCGTCGCAGTCGGGCTCGAAGATCCTCGAGGGCTACCGCCCGCCCTACACCGCCTCGGTCGTCGCGCGCCTCCAGGCCGCCGGCGCGCCGCTGCTCGCGAAGACCAAC
>JAOPZG010000296.1 GCA_025964215.1 Conexibacter sp. | reverse complement strand
CAGCTCGATCCCGGGCTCGGCGTCGGCGATCGCCGCGCGCGCGGCGGCCTGCGCCTCCTCGGGCGTCGCGTCCATCAGCACGTTGACGTTGCGGCGCATCAGCCGCACCGCCGCGACCACGACGAGCACGGCGACGACGAGCGCCGCGACCGAATCCGCTGCCGGCGTGCCGGCGCGCGTGAAGAGCAGGCCGATCAGCACCGCCACCGTGCCGACCATGTCGGAGGCGAAGTGCAGGGCGTTGGAGGCGAGCGCCGGGCTGCCGTGGCGGACCGCCGCGCGGTGCGAGACGACCGTGCGCGAGACGTCGACCACGAGCACGATCGCCAGCACGCCGAAGATCCAGCCGTTGGCGTCGACGTGGTGGGTCCCGCCCTCGATCAGCCGCGTCAGCGCCTGGATCCCGATGAACGCGCTCGCCAGCACGAGGAAGCCGCCCTCGCCGAGCGCGGCGAGGTGCTCGGCCTTGCCGTGGCCGTATGGGTGGTCGCGGTCCGCGGGCCGGATCGCGACCCGCAGCGCCAAGAAGGTCAGCAGCGCGGCGACGAGGTCGGTCCCCGAGTGCACGGCCTCGGCGACGAGGCCGAGGGAGCCGGAGATCAGGCCGGCGACGAGCTTGAGCGTGACCAGGAACGCGGCCGCGAGGACCGAGCCCAAGGCCGAGCGCAGGACGCCGGGCGCGGAGCCGCCGTCGGCCTCCGCCACGCGACCGCCGGGCGTGCCGACCTCCGCCGCCGTGGACTTGGCGCGCGTCGCCCTCATCGACCCAGGTGCTCCGCCAGCAGCGCCGCGGCGCGGCCGCGATGGCTGATCGCGCCCTTCTCCGCCGGGCTCAGCTCGGCCATCGTGCGGCCCGCCGGCGGCGGGATCTCGTCGTCGGGCAGGAAGGCCGGGTCGTAGCCGAAGCCGCCGTCGCCGCGAGGCGCGGCCGCGAGCGTGCCGGTGCAGCGGCCCTCGAAGAGCAGCTCGGTCCCGGCGATCGGGTCGACGAGCGCGATCACGCAGACGTAGGCCAGCGCGCTGCCGGCCGGTGCCTTGCGCAGCAGCTTGGCGAGGTTCTCCTCGTCGCTGGCGTCCTCGCCGGCGAAGCGCGCGGAGTAGACGCCGGGGCGCCCCCCGAGCGCGGCCGACTCGATGCCCGAGTCGTCGGCGATCGTCACGACGCCGAGCGCCGCGGCGGCCGCGCGCGCCTTGCCGAGCGCGTTCTCGGCGAACGTCGTGCCGGTCTCGGGCGGCAGCTCGACTGCGCCGGGCAGCGGGACGACCTCGTGCGGCGCCAGCAGCGCGGAGAACTCCTGCGCCTTGTGGTCGTTGCGCGTGGCGAGGACGAGCTTCACGCGCCGCGGCCCCCGGCGATCGCCTCGTCCTGCACGACGCGCAGCTCCGCGATGCCGTCCTCGGCGAGGCGCAGCAGGTCGTCCAGGTGCGCGCGGCTCAGCGGCGTGCGCTCGGCCGTGGCCTGCACCTCGACCAGCCCACCGTCGCCGGTCATGACGACGTTGGCGTCGACCTCGGCCGAGGAGTCCTCGGGGTAGTCGAGGTCCAGCAGCGGGACGCCGTCGACGATCCCGCAGGAGATCGCGGCGATCGAGCCGGTGAGCGGCGAGCGCTTGATCGTGCCGGCGGCGACGAGCGTGTCGCACGCGAGCGCGAGCGCGACGTAGGCGCCGGTGATCGACGCGGTCCGCGTCCCGCCGTCGGCCTGCAGGACGTCGCAGTCGAGGTAGATGGAGTGCTCGCCGAGCGCCGCGAAGTCCACGACGCTGCGCAGCGAGCGGCCGATCAGCCGCTGGATCTCGATCGTGCGCCCGTCCTGCCGGCCCTTGGTGGCGTCGCGCTGCTTGCGCTCACCGGTGGACGCGGGGAGCATCCCGTACTCGGCGGTGACCCAGCCGAGGCCCTTGCCGATCCGCCAGCGCGGCACGCCGACCTGAGCCGACGCGGTGCAGATGACGCGGGTCTCCCCCATCGAGATCAGCGCCGAGCCCGTAGCGGTGCGGACGAAGCCGGGCTCGATCGTGACCGGCCGCAGGCCGTCGGGCGCGCGGTCGTAGGAGCGGGTCAGCGTCGCGGCCATGCGGGCACCTCGGTCGTCGGCATCGGGGCGAGGTCGACGTGCTCGACCTCGGTCAGCGGCATCTGGAGGAAGCGGGTGCCGAGCGCGTGGAACGCCTCGGCGTCGCCGGTGCAGAGGAAGGAGTACGTGCCCTCCCCCTCGCGTCGCGAGCCCAGCCCGCGCGAGCCGAGGACGTGCTCGGCCTGCCGCGCGAGCGCGGCGCCGGAGGTCACGATCGTGACCGTGCGCCCGAGCATCCGCTGGAGCATCGAGCGCACGAGCGGGTAGTGCGTGCAGCCGAGGATCACGGTGTCCACGCCGGCGGCGACCAGCGGCGCGCAGTAGCCGCGGACGACGTCCTCGAGCTCGCGCGTGAAGAGCTCGCCGCCCGGCGGCTCCTGGATCAGCGGCGCGAGGTCCGGGCAGGCGACGGCGACCAGCTCGACGTGCGGGTCGACCGCCGCGACCGCGCGCTCGTACGCGCCGGAGGCGACCGTCGCGCGGGTGGCGAGCAGCCCGATCCGGCCGCTGCGCGTGACCGCGACGGCCTGCGCCGCCTCGGGCTTGACGACGCCGATGACGTCGACGCCGAGCGTCGTCTCCAGCATCCGCCGTTGAAGCGCCGGCAGCGCCGCGGAGGTCATCGAGTTGCAGGCCACGACCAGCAGCTTCGCGCGCCGCGCCACCAGCTCCTCGGCGATGTCCATGCCGAACCGCTCCAGCTCCTCACCGGTCCGCTCCCCGTACGGGAAGCGCGCGCTGTCACCCAGGTAGACGTAGTCCTCCTGGGGCAGCGAGACGAGCAGCTCGTGCAGCACGGTGAGCCCACCGACGCCGGAGTCGAAGACGGCGATGGGACGATCGCGCGGGTCGGCGGCGGGCACGGGGACCATCGTAGGCGGGAGCGCGGGCGTGGTGCTTTTGGTGAGGCTGGTCGTCATGGGGGTGGTTGGTGCTTTGGCGTGGTGCGTTGGTGGTCGGCGGTGATGCGTGACGTCCTCACCGTGCTCACTACGCGCTAGCCGGTCTGCACCGCGTTGCTGTGGTCGTGGCTATGGCTGTGGATGAGTGGAGGACCGTGTGGGCACCGAACGCCGCGCTCAGCCGTTCCGCGCGGATGAGAACATCACGCATCCCCGCTTCGCCAAAGCGTTCCGGGCCACGGCCGTGCACCCTCGGCCTCGGGGCTGGAGCAGCGCGCTGGCGGCGCGATGCGGCCGCAGCCATGGCGTCAATCCGTGTCGTCGGCACCGAACGCGCAGTCGTCCGCGCGCCGTTCGATGCCCACACGCAGCAGACCACGGGAGCAGCGCAACACTTTCACCAAGCGACCCGAACGCAGACGGCCGCGCGCGACGCGGAGCGGAGGTGGCGAGCGACACGGAGTGACGCCCGGCCAACCCCGCCCCGCACAACGCCGTGCCGAGAACCCGCCTCAGTTCTTCCCCGGCGCGGCGCCCACGCCGTCGATCGAGTCCTGCACCTTCTTGACGACCGTCGACGCGATCGAGCTGTCGTGGCCGGCCTTGACGACCGCGACCATCACGCCGGCGAGGAGCAGGATCAGGCCGATGTACTCGACGGTCCCCTGTCCCTCCTCGCGTGCGCCGAGCGTGCGGTGGGCACGCTGCAGCTCGTGATGGACGGTCGCGTGAGCGAAACCAATGGCGCGGTACATACGTCTCTCCTGGTGATGCGGGTGAACGGGAGTGACGTGGATGCTGCGCGAGGACGTGTGACGGATCTACACGCGGACGTGACGATCCTGCGCAGCGCCGGTGTCGGAAGTCGCTGGTATCGTGCGGACCGGCGCCGAACAGGCGCCTTCTTCTTATGAAGGGTCCCCTCCGCCGCATCCGCTCCAGCCGGCGTCCGCCGTCCGACCCGAGCCCGCAGGAGTCGCAGCCGACGATGGTCGTGCCTCCGCAGGCACCGCCGGCCGAGCCGCTCCCCGCCGGCCTCGCTCCCGAGGACGTCGCGCCGACCCGCCCCAGTTTCCGCGATCGCGGCCGGCTCCGGCGCCGCCTGCGCTACCTGCGCCGCGTCCGCGAGCTCGGCTTCCGGGACCTCGGCGGCCTCGCGTTCGACCTCCATCGCTTCGCGCGGCGCAACGACGAGCTCGTGCTCGGCAAGCTCGCCGCGCTCGACGCCGTCGACCGCGAGCTGCGCGCGATCGAGCGCGTGCTCGACGAGCGCCGCGACATCATCGAGCTGCGGGAGCCCGGCGTCGCCGCCTGCCCGCGCTGCGGCGCCCTGCACGGCAGCGACGCGCGCTTCTGCCCGCAGTGCGGCACGCAGTTCAGCGGTCCGCTGGCGATGGTCGAGGTCGGCGGCGCGCCTGCCGGGGTGGGCGGGACGCCGCCCCAGCCCGACAGCGTCGCGCCGACCCAGGAGGCGCTGCCGATGAGCGTCGCCGAGCAGGGCTCGACGC
>JAOPZG010000281.1 GCA_025964215.1 Conexibacter sp. | reverse complement strand
GACGCTGATTCGGCGCCGAACAGAATCTGATCTGGCGCGGTGATGCAACGCCCGACTTGCTTACAATGGCGTTATAACTTCAATTTCGCGACGATGACCGCAATGCGGTTGGCGTCATCTGCAACTTTTCCGACAACACCATGAATCAACTCGACCGACTCAAGCAGTACACAACCATCGTCGCGGATACCGGCGACTTCCAGGCTATCAAGGCCTACACTCCGCGCGACGCCACGACAAATCCTTCGCTGATTCTAAAGGCGGTGCAAAAGCCGGAATACAGTCCCTTGCTGGCGCAGGCCGTTCGCGACAACGGCGGCAAATCCACCGGCGAAGTCGTGGACCGGCTGCTGATTGCCTTCGGCCGGAAAATACTTGACATCATCCCCGGCCGGGTCTCGACTGAAACCGATGCCCGCCTTTCCTTTGATACCGAAGGCACGATCGAAAAAGGTGCCGCGACCAAGCGCGGGATCATCGTCGCCAACGCGCCGGAGTCCAACGTCGTCACGGCCGCCGAGCACACCATGGCGCTGCTGCTCGCGCTCGCCCGCAACGTCCCGCAGGCGCACGCCGCGCTGACGCAAGGCAAGTGGGAGCGCTCGAAGTGGTCGGGCGTCGAGCTCGAGGGCAAGACCCTCGGCATCCTCGGCTTCGGCCGCATCGGCCAGCTCGTCGCCGCGCGCGCCAAGGGCTTCGGCATGCGGATCGTCGCGTTCGACCCGTTCGTCGCGGCCGACCGCTACAAGGAGCTCGGCGTCGAGAAGGCCGAGAGCTCGGACGGCGTCTACGCCGAGGCCGACTTCCTGACGCTGCACCTGCCCAAGACGCCGGACACCGAGGGCTGGCTCGACGCCGAGGCGCTGGCCAAGTGCAAGGACGGCGTCAAGGTCCTCAACGTGGCCCGCGGCCCGCTGATCAACGACGCGGACCTCGTCGCGGCGCTCGACTCCGGCAAGGTCGGCGGCGCGGCGCTCGACGTCTTCCGCTCCGAGCCCGTCACCGAGTCGCCGTACTTCGGCCGCCCCAACGTCATCGTCACGCCGCACCTCGGCGCCTCGACGGCCGAGGCGACCGACCGCGCCGGCTTCCAGGCCGCCGAGCAGGTCGTCGCGGCGCTGACCGGCGGCGCGGTGACCACGGCGGTCAACGTGCCGGCGATCAAGGCGGAGGACTTGGAGGTCCTCGGCCCGTACGTCCCGCTCTGCCGGCACCTCGGCCGCCTCGCGATGGCGCTCGCCGAGGGCTCGTCGGTGGACCGCATCGACGTCGAGCTGCTCGGCCGGATCGCCGACCGCGACACGCGCCCGCTCGCCACCGCGACGCTGCTCGGCGTCCTGCACGGCAAGACCGAGGAGGAGGTCAACGCGGTCAACGCGCCGGCCGTCGCCGAGGAGCGCGGGATCGAGATCGTGGAGACGAAGACCGCCAGCGCGCGGGACTTCGAGAACCTCGTGCGCATCACGGTGCACTCGGGCGACAAGGCCGAGCGCGTGGTCGGGACGACCTTCGGCCGCCTCAACCGGCCGCACCTGCTCGAGGCCTGGGGCCAGCGCTTCGACGTCCAGCTCGACGAGAACCTGGCGGTCTTCCGCTACGGCGATCGCCCGGGCATGATCGGCCGCATCGGCACCGCCTTCGGCGAGGCCGGCGTCAACATCGTCTCGGCCGCCGTGGGCCGCCAGGGCGACGCGCCCGGCGCCGGCAGCGAGGCCGTCATGGTCCTCACCACCGACGCGCCCGTGCCGCGCGACGTCGTCGACGGCATGGTCGCCGCCGACGGCTTCCTGGCCGGCCGCGCCATCACGCTGTAGCCGACGCACCGGAAAGGCGCCCCGAACCCAAGATTCGGGGCGCCCGTGCGCGGGTAGGTGGACCGTCGGCATGTCGAGACGGGTCATCTCGGTCCTCGCCGTTGCGGTCTCCGCCATCGTCTTGGCGGCCTGTGGCGGAGGCGGGTCCAGCGGCAACGGCGCGGTCACCCTCAACTGGTGGGCCGGCAACCAGCCGGGCGGCTCCTTCCAGAAGGCCGCCGCCTACTGCTCGCAGAAGTCCGGTGGCGAGTACAAGATCAAGGTCAACCTGCTGGGGACCGACGCGGACTCGCAGCGCCAGTCGCTCGTCCGGCGCCTCGCGGCCGGCGACTCCTCGATCGACATCATGGCGATGGACGTCGTGTGGACCGCGGAGTTCGCCGAGGCCAAGTGGATCCTGCCGTTCCCGGCCGACAAGGCCGCCGAGCTCAAGCAGGGCCGGCTCGCCGGCCCGCTGAAGACCGCGACCTACAAGAGCCGCCTCTACGCCGCGCCGGGCAACTCCAACACCCAGCTGCTCTGGTACCGCAAGAGCCAGCTCAAGGGCGAGCCGGTGCCGAAGACGTGGGCGCAGCTGATCGCGACGGCCAAGAAGCTGAAGACGACCATCGCCTACACCAACGCGCAGTACGAGGGCACGACCGTGTGGTTCAACTCGGTGATCCAGAGCGCCGGCGGGTCGATCCTGGACAACAAGGGCGACGTCGGGCTCGGCGCTCCCGCGCTCAAGGCCATCAACATCATGCACCAGTTCGCCGCCGGCCCCGCGAACCCGACGCTGCCGGCCGCCAAGGAGGACCAGGCGCGCCAGGCCTTCGAGGTCCCGACCGGCACGGCGTTCGAGCTCAACTACCCGTTCGTGTACGCCTCGGCCCAGTCCAACACCACGATCAAGGGCCCGCCCGCCCTCAAGACCGACATCGCCTGGGCGCCCTACCCGTCGGTGACCGAGGGCGGCCCCGCGCGCGCCCCGATCGGCGGCTTCAACTGGGGCGTCGGCTCGCACACCAAGCACCAGAAGCAGGCCTTCGACGCCGCGACCTGCCTCTCCAGCGAGCAGCCCGAGCGCCTCTACGCGCAGCTCGACAGCCTGCCGCCGACGCTCTCCAAGGTCTACGACGACCCGAAGTTCAAGAAGAGCTACCCCTTCGCCGACCTCGTCCGCAAGCAGATCGACGGCGCGGGCGTCCGGCCCGTCACGCCGCTCTACGCCGACGTCTCGCTCGCCGTCTACACGACGCTCTCGCCGGCGAGCAAGCTGAGCCCGAAGCCCGCGCTCGCCAAGCTGACCGACCGCCTCCAGAA
>JAOPZG010000216.1 GCA_025964215.1 Conexibacter sp. | reverse complement strand
GAGCTCGCCGGCTTCGAGGCGCTCGTGCGCTGGGCCTCGCCCGAGCGCGGGCTGGTCGGGCCGAGCGCGTTCGTCGGCATCGCCGAGGAGACCGGGCTGATCGTGCCGATCGGCAGCTGGGTCCTGGCCGAGGCGACGCGCCAGCTCGCCACGCTCCAGGAGGCCGCGGGCCGGTCGCTGCGGATGTCGGTGAACCTCTCGGCGCGGCAGCTCACGCCGGGGCTGCCCGACGAGGTGCGCGACGCGCTCTCCGCCTCCGGCCTGCAGCCGCGCCAGCTCACCCTCGAGGTGACCGAGACGCTGCTCGTCGACGGGCCGGGCGCGGTCGAGGTGCTCGCCGCGGTGCGCGCGCTCGGCGTCTCGATCGCGATCGACGACTTCGGCACCGGCTGGTCCTCGCTCGGCTCGCTGCAGCGCTACCCGGTCGACGTGCTCAAGCTCGACCGCTCGCTCGTGGCGCCGGCCGCCGAGTCGGCGCCGGCCGCGGCGCTGGCCCGCGCCGTGGTCGAGATGGCGCAGGCGCTCGGGCTCGACGTGATCGCCGAGGGCATGGAGGACGCCGCGCAGGTCAGCGCCATGAAGGCGCTCGGCTGCCCGCACGGCCAGGGCTACGCGCTCGGGCGGCCGATGCCGCTCGAGGCGGCGCTGGAGCTGGTCGGCGGCGCTACAGCCCGAGCTGCGCGCGCACCAACCGCGTGATCTCGCCGCCGTCCGCGCGGCCCTTGGTCTGCTTCATGACATAGCCGACGATCACGCCGATGGGCTTCATGTCGCCGCCGCGGAGCTTCTCGGCGACGTCGGGGTTCGCGGCCCGCGCCGCCTCCACGATTGGCGCGTGGTCTTCGGAGCCGCCGTGCGCGCCGAGGCCCTCGGCCTCGACGATCCGCGCCGGGTCGCCGCCGTCTGAGATCAGCTTGTCGAGGACCTGGCGCGCGCCGCCCTGCGTGACCCGCTTGGCGCCGACCAAGGCCACCAACTGCGCGAGCGCGGCCGGCGTGACCTTCGAGTCCGCGGGATCGGCGTCGGCGCCGAGGCGCGAGAGCAGCTCGTTGCCGAGCCAGTTGGCGAGCGGCTGCGGCTCGGCGCCGGCGCCGCTGCTCAGCGCGGCCTCGTAATAGTCCCCCAACTCGGTCCGGAACGCCAGCAGGCGCGCGGCCTCGTCGCTGAGGCCGAGGTCGCGCTCGAAGCGCTCGGCGCGCGCGAGCGGCAGCTCGGGCAGCGCGGCCTGCGCGCGGTCGAGCATCGCCTGGGAGATCGCGACCGGCGTGAGGTCGGGCTCGGGGAAGTAGCGGTAGTCGTGCGCGTCCTCCTTGGAGCGCAGCGACGTGATGGCCTCGGTCCGCGGGTCGAAGTGCAGCGTCTCCTGCTCGACCGTGCCGCCCCCGCGCAGGATCGCCTCCTGCCGCGCCGCCTCGGCGCGGATGCCGCGCTCGATGTAGCGGAACGAGTTCATGTTCTTGAGCTCGGTCTTCGTCCCGAGCTCGGTCGTGCCGACGGGGCGGATGGAGATGTTGGCGTCGCAGCGCAGCGAGCCCTCCTCCATGTTGACGTCGCTGACGCCGAGCACGCGCAGCGTGGAGCGCAGCATCCGCAGCCAGTCCGCGGCGGCGGTGGCGTCGCGCAGGTCCGGCTCGGTGACGATCTCGGCCAGCGGCGTGCCGCCGCGGTTGAAGTCGACGATCGAGGCGTCGGAGGCGTGCAAGCGGCCGGAGGCGCCGACGTGGACGAGCTTCGCCGCGTCCTCCTCCAGGTGCACACGGTGGATGCGCACGTCGCCGAGCCGCCCGCCGAGGCAGAGGGGCTCGTCGTACTGGGAGATCTGGTACGCCTTGGGCGAGTCGGGGTAGAAGTAGTTCTTGCGGTGGAAGATCGACCGCGGCGCGAGCTCGGAGCCCAGCGCCATCCCCATCATCAACCCGTAGTGGATCGCCTCGGCGTTGGTGACCGGCAGGCTCCCGGGCAGCGCGAGGCAGACCGGGCAGGTGTGCGTGTTGGGCGGGTCGCCGAAGCTCAGCGGGCAGCCGCAGAACATCTTGGTGACGGTCGCGAGCTGGACGTGGATCTCCAGCCCGATGACGGTCTCGTACTCGATGGCGCTCATCGCTCAGACCCTCCCCGCCGTGGCGTCGAAGCCGATCGCCCGCTCCAGCGCGTAGGCCGCGCCGAGGATGCGGTTCTCGCTGAAGGCCGGGCCGGCCATCTGGAAGCCCACGGGCAAGTTGTCGCTCAACCCGGCGGGGATCGAGATCGCCGGGATGCCGGCCAGCGAGATCGGCACGGTGAAGAGGTCGTTGAGGTACATCTCGAGCGGGTCGGCGGTCTTGGCGCCGAGCGCGAAGGCGACGGTCGGCGCGGTCGGCGTGACGACGAAGTCCACCGACGCGAACGCGTTGTTGTAGTCCTCGGCGATCTTGGTCCGGACCCGCTGCGCCTTGCCGTAGTAGGCGTCGTAGTAGCCGGAGGAGAGCGCGTAGGTCCCCAGCATGATCCGGCGCTTGACCTCGGGGCCGAAGCCGTCGTGGCGCGTCCGGGTGTACATCGAGAGCAGGTCGGGGGCCTCGACGCGCAGGCCGTAGCGGACGCCGTCGAAGCGCGCGAGGTTCGAGGACGCCTCGGCCGGCGCGATCACGTAGTAGGCGCTGAGGCCGTGCTCGGCGTGCGGCAGCGGGACGCGCTGGACGCTCGCGCCGAGCTCTTGCGCGAGCTTCAGGGTCTCCTCGAAGCGGGCGAAGACGCCGGGCTCGATGCCCTCGCCGGTGATCGCCTCGGGGACGCCGAGGCGGATGCCGTCGAGGCGCTCCGCGGTCGGCAGGACGATCTCCTCGGGGTGCTGCAAGGAGGTCGAGTCCATCGGGTCGCGCCCGGTCATGCGGCCGTAGAGCAGCGCGGCGTCGGTGACGTCGCGCGTCAGCGGGCCGGCCTGGTCGAGCGAGGAGGCGAAGGCGATCATCCCGTAGCGGGAGACCGAGCCGTAGGTCGGCTTGAGGCCGACGATGCCGGTCAGCGCGGCGGGCTGGCGGATCGAGCCGCCGGTGTCGGTGCCGAGCGCCCAGGGCGCGGAGCC
>JAOPZG010000191.1 GCA_025964215.1 Conexibacter sp. | reverse complement strand
TCGAGGAGGCCGGCGGGTCCGTCGAGCTCAAGTAGCTCGCGACACCGTCGCACCGTTCGGAGGGCCGTCCCATCGGGGCGGCCCTTCGTCGTTCCTACGTGCCGTTCGCCGAGAAGTGCTGGTAGTCGGTCGGCCCCGGCCAGCTCCCGCCCCAGCCCCAGCCGGCGCGCGCGAACGCGCGGACCAGGACGCCGCCGGCGTAGGCCATGCCCTTGCGGTGGCGCGCGCGGTCGCGGTAGGGCCGCGACGCGGCGTGGGTCGTCGTGCCGTCGGCGTAGATGTAGGGGTTCTCGATCGTGTTGACGTCCACCGCCCGCCCGTAGGCGTGCTGGGACCAGCGCGTCGCGCCGGTCGCCCGGCGGCAGTTGAAGGCCGAGGTGTTGTCGGCCTCGATCGAGCGGTAGTCGCTCGCGCCGTAGTCGTCGACGAGGTGCATGCGGCGGATCGGGAAGCGCTCCGCGTAGAGCGTCGCGAACGCGCTCCGCACCGCGCCGACCGCGTCGGCGTTGACCACCAGCTCGCCGCGATGGACGGCGCCGTCGAAGCCGACGTAGCGCAGCCGCACGTAGCGCAGGTCGTCGAGCCCGACGGGGCAGCCGGCGTGCCACGACGAGCCGTTGAGGCGGTGGCGCTGCTTCGCGGTGAGCCGCCGAGCGGAGAAGGCGAAGGCGGGCGTGGCGGCCGCGCCGGACTGGGCGTACGTCTGGCCAAGGCTTGTCGGCGTCGTCGCGCCGGGGGCGCCGCTCACGGTGAGCGCCAGCGTCGCGACGGCGCCGGCGCCGGCGAGGCGGCCCAGGTTCAGCATCGACCCAGCGTGATCTCGCGGGCTGCGAGCCGGGGTCCGGTCACGTGCGCGTTCGAGACGTAGCCGCCCTCCGTCGTCCGCGCACACCGTCGTGCTGGCGCCGAGCGCCGAGGAGTGGACGGATGCGCCGCGCACCTGACAGCTCAGTCGCAGGGCGTCGCCCTCGTCGAGGCGCCGGACCTCTCCGGCGTCTGACGACGGCCGGGCACGAACGGAGAGCTGGCAGTCGCCGCCGACGCCGTCGCGGCCGCAGGTTCGCGCGACGATCGCGTGGGCCGCGGGCCTCGGCGCGGACGTCGCCGCCGGCTCGGTCTCGGTGGGGGCCGTGGCGGGAAGCGCGCCGGTCGCGCCGGAGGTGGAGGCCGGTGTCGTGGCCCGCAGGGGGACCGTCGCGACCCTGGCCACTGCCGGAGAGCGGGCGTGATCGCTCGTGAAGGCGCCGCTCAGCACGAGGACGAGCACGACCGCGGCGGCGATCGTCGCCACCGCCGCGATCGCGATCGGCCTACGGCGGCGCGGCGGTGGCGCCGTCGCGATGACAGCGGGCGGAGGGGGCGACGCTTGCGCGGCGGCCGCCGACGTCGCGAGCTCCGCGGTGGCGAGCGGCTCGCCGCACCGCTCGCAGAAGGCGGCGTCGGGCTCCTGCCGGTTGCCGCAGCGCGGGCAGAACATGGGCTAGGTCAGCTTCTGGCCACAGGCGCGGCAGAACTGAGCGCCCGGGGCGGTCGGCGCACCGCAGTTGGGGCAGGTCGCCGCCGTTGCGGGCGGCGGCGACACGGCCGGCGCGGCATCGCCGGGCAACCAGCCGGCCGCCGTGAAGGCGGTGCGTTGCAGCGCGTTCTGATCGCGCAGCACCTCGCCGATCCGGAAGACCTGGATGATGAACTCCAGGATCACCCGCGCGTAGACCGCGTAGATGACGGCGCCGATCGGCGCGCCGAACACGAGCACGAACAGGCCGAGCGCCGCGCTCTCCTTGAACGCGCCGACGATGAAGAACAGCGCGACCAGGGCGATCCCGACCAACGTCAGGACGTAGATCACCTTGATGATCTTGGTCGTGATGAAGCTCGTGAACGAGAGGTCGAAGAGGCTGCCGAAGAATCCTCGCTCCATGGACCGGTAGAAAACCACAAAGTGGTTTGCCGCGCTCGCATCTCGTTCGCGGTTGGTAACGTGCGTGGCGTCGAAGGGAAGTAGCCCGACGGCGCGTCTCCGTCAGCACGGTGGTCCCATGGCCGCCCGGAGCGCGCGGCCCCTGCGGTTCGAGGGGCGGTCAAACCTTCGCGGAACCCGTCCGCGAAAGGAACTTCCCCATGAAGTGGCTCGCCCTCTTCGGCGCCCTCGCCGTCCTGCTGGCCTTCGACCTGTGGCTCGCGCGCCGCGAGTCCAAGGGCGCCGGCATGTCCGTCCGCACCGCCACGCTGCACTCGGTCGGCTGGCTCGCCGTCGCGCTCGGCTTCGGCGCCGTGATGCTCGCCGCGCTCGGCGGCCGCGACGCCGGCCTCTACTTCGCCGGCTTCCTGGTGGAGAAGTCCTTGTCCTTGGACAACGTCTTCGTCTTCCTGCTGATCCTCGCGAGCTTCGGGATCCCGGAGGCCCAGCGCCACCGCCTGCTGACCTGGGGCATCGTCGCCGCGCTCGTGCTGCGCGGCGCGTTCATCGCGGTCGGCGCGACCGCGCTGCACCACGCGAGCTGGATCTCCTACCTGTTCGCCGCGCTGCTGATCTGGACGGGCTGGCGCATGTACCAGCACCGCCACGACAGCGCGGGGGAGACGGCGTTCGTCGAGAAGCTGAAGGCGCGGCTGCCGAACGTGTCGGTCGCGACCGCGGCCGTCGCGGCGCTTGTCATCGCCGACATCGTCTTCGCCATCGACTCGGTCCCGTCGATCCTCGCGATCACCGACGACCCGTTCATCGTCTTCGCCGCCAACGCGTTCGCGCTGCTCGGCCTGGCGCCGCTGTTCTTCCTCGTCGCCGACCTCGTCGAGCGGCTCTACTACCTCAAGACCGCGCTCGCGGCGTTGTTGGTGCTGATCGGGATCAAGATGGCGACCGGCGAGGCGTTCGGGAAGCTCGGCCCCGAGTACAGCCTGCCGCTGATCGCGCTCGTGCTCGGCACGGGCGTCGTCGCCTCGCTGCTGCGCGACCGCCGCCTGGCCCGCGAGGCGGAGGCCGGCGCGGGGGCGGCGCCCG
>JAOPZG010000181.1 GCA_025964215.1 Conexibacter sp. | reverse complement strand
TGGGCGCCGCGCGACCCCGGGCTCGCCGGAGCGGCGCTCGTGCGCCCGGGCGTGACGGTCCAGGCGATCGTCGACCACGTCCACCTCGCCCCGGAGACCGCGCAGGCGGCGTTCCTGACGGCCCGCGGGCGCTTCTCGCTGGTGACGGACGCGATGGAGGCTGCGGGGCAGGGCGACGGCGTCTTCCGGCTCGGGCGGCGCGAGGTCGAGGTGCGCGGCCACCGCGTCACGCTCGCCGACGGCTCGCTCGCCGGCAGCGTGCTCACAATGGACGCCGCCGTGCGCAACCTCGTCGGCCTCGGCGCCTCGCTGGCCGAGGCGGTCTGGGCCGCGACCGGCGCGCCCGCGCGCCTGCTCGGCGACCCGTCGCTCGGCATCCTGCGCCCGGGCGCGCCCGCGAACGTCACGGTCCTGGACGACGAGCTCCAGGTCGTGCGGACGCTGGTCGCGGGCGCTGAGGCGTTCGCCGCCGCGGCAGAGACCTCGCCGGAGGTCCAGCGGGCGAAAGCCTGAGGCGTTCACCGCCGCGGCATAGACCTCGCCGGAGGTCCAGCGGGCGAAAGCCTGAGGCGTTCGCGACGGCCTAGCTGCCACCGCCCGCCGCGCCGAGCAGCGAGAAGTCGAAGGCCTTGCCCACGTCCGGGCGCTCCTTGACGATCCCCAGGCGCGCGTCGAAGTCGGCCCACTGCTCCAGGACGGGGCGGTCGAGGCGGAGGTCCTGGTCGAAGACCGGCGCGACGGCGGCGAGCTGCGCGGCGATCAACCGGGTGTCGTCGGTCTGGGCCTCGTGGGCGATCTGGTCCACGGCGGCGGTCGGGTCCTCCTGGACGGCCGCCATGCCCGCGCGGATCGCGAGCAGCGTGCGGCGGATCGTGTCGCGCTCGCGGTTCAGCGTCTTGCGCGCGGTGATCAGCACGACCTCGGGGTAGGCCGGCGCGCCGTAGTCCTCGACGCGGAACTCGTGGACCTTCACGCCGCGCTGCTCGAGCGCGACGCCCTCGGCGTTCCAGAAGACCGGCGCGGCGTCGACCTTGCCGGCGAGGATCCCGGAGACCGCGTTGAAGCCGATCGTGATCTGGTGGACGCGGCTGAGCTTGCCGCCGTCGTGGGCGATGATCGCGTTGAGGAACGCGGGGTCGGAGGGGAGGCCCGAGACGCCGACGTCGTGGCCCTCGAGGTCGCGCGGGCGCTTGATGGAGGACGTGGTCACGAGCGCGGCGAGCGGCTTGCGGACGAGCGCGCCGACGGCGACGACGTCGATGCCGCGCTCGCGGGCGATCGCGAGGTCGTGGATGTCGAGGACGCCGAGGTCGAGGTTGCCGGCGGCGACCTGCTTGAGCGCGTCGGGGCCCGAGCCCGGCTGGCGGATGACCAGGCGCACGCCGTTGGCCGTGTCGCTGTGCGTGCGGACCGCCGCGTAGAGCGGCGCGTGCACGGTGTTGGGCGTGAAGTCGAGGGCGAGCTGGACGGTGTCGATATGTCGTGCCGTCGTCGTGGTGGCCGGGTCGTCGCGGCCGCAGCCGCACGTGGCGGCGGCGAGGGCGAGGACGGTCAGCGCGATGCGGCGGGTGCTCATGTCGGCGGCAGTCTGGCGCAGCGCCTTCTACGGTGTCCGGCGATGCCGCCGTCGCTTCCGGACGAGGTCCGCCGCTCGTGTGCGCAGGTCGCGCGGGACGCCCGCTGGGTCCGCATCGACCTCGACGCGCCGACGGTGCGCGGCGGCGTCTCCGGGCTCAACGCGGAGCGGCACTTCCTGGAGGGAACGCCGGAGGAGGTCGCGCGCTACGTGCTGCTGCTCGACACCATCAACTTCGGCTCGGGCTGGTTCCCGACGCTGCGCCACGGCAGCACGGACGCGATGACCGAGCGGCTCACTGCGCACGCGCGGGCGCACGGGCCGTGGTGGGGCTCGTCGCTCGGCACGGTCGACATCGCGGCCGTGCTCGACGAGGATCCCGCGCATCCGTTGATGGTGTTGTACAAGGACGGCCTCGCGCAGCTCGGCGCGTTCGCGGCGGGGCGCGACGCGCTGGAGCTGATCGCGGCGGCCGGCGGCAGCGCCGCGCGCTTCGCCGCGCAGCTCGCCGCCGGCATGCCGTTCTTCGCGGACGGCGGCTTCTACAAGCGCGCGCAGATCACCGCCAACGACCTCGTGCTCGCGGGCGTCGCGGCGTTCGAGCGGGACATCGACACGCTCACCGTGTTCGCGGACAACTTCCTCCCGCACGTGCTGCGCTTGGATGGCGTGTTAGTTGTCGACGAGTCGCTCGTCGCGCGCATCGACGCCGGCGAGCTGCTCGAGGCCGGCGGGCAGCAGGAGCGCGAGCTGCGCGCCTGCGCCGTCCACGCCTGCGAGGGGATCGCCGCCCGCCTCGGCGTCCCACCGCGCCTGCTCGACAACTGGCTCTGGAACCGCGGCTGCGAGCCGGCCTACCTCGCGCACCCGGCGCACCTCACCCGCAGCGTCTTCTACTGACGCGACGCGCGCGCCGCGCAACCCTCGACCACCCTCAAGGGGGTCTGACCCCCTCTCGCGCGGCGGTGGGTCAGTGCGTCGCGGTGACCTTCGACAGCCCGAACGGCGCGTCGGGGTCGATGCCGCGCAGCAGCGAGACCTCGCGGGCGAGCTGCTGGGCGCGGACGATCGCGGGGATCGCTGAGAGGCCCTCGCCGATCGCGGCGGGGATCGTGAGGTCGCCGTCGGGCGCGATCGCGATCACGCGGCCGCCGCGCTCGCGGGCCGCCGCGGCGAA
>JAOPZG010000175.1 GCA_025964215.1 Conexibacter sp. | reverse complement strand
AGACGTCCGCCTGCGCCGCGTAGGCCGCGCGCTCGGCGCCGCCGACCAGGCTCCGCTCGAGCGCGACGACCAAGCGATCCGGCCAGCCGCGCGCGCTCGCCAGGTCCTCCAAGAGCTGCCAGCGACGGGCGGCCTCCTCGAGCTGCGCCATCCGGCGGTCGACCTGCTCGAGGTGCGCCGTCGCGCAGAAGTCGACCCACGGCGTCGCGTCGCGGGCGGGCTGGTAGCTGCCGCCCTGCACCTCCTGCAGGACCGCGTAGCAGGCGGCGGCGTGCTCGTGGAGGTACTGCTCGATCGAGCCGGACTCCGGCGCGAGCAGGCCGTCACGGGCGAGCACGAGCGACTGCACGATGCGAGCGAGCCGTCCGTTGCCGTCGCTGAACGGGTGCACCGAGACGAGGTGGAGGTGCGCCATCGCGCGGGCCGCCGGTCGCGCTGGAACGCGCACGCGTCGAAGTGCAGGTCCAGGACGACGCGGTCGTACCAGCGGAAGAACCCCTTGATCGCGATCGAGCTCTCGGCCGACTCGGCGCGCACCTGGCGGCGCAGCGTGCCGATCCACGGCGTCGCGGTCGCGACGCGGGCCCCGAGCGCGACCCGCCGCTCGTCGAGGAGGCCGAGGCGCTGCCGCAGGTCGCCCTACGCCAGCGCCGCGGCCTTCTGCGCCTGCCGCTCCGGCGTGATCTCGACGACGTCCCAGACGAGGCCGAGCTTCGCGAGGCCCCGGATGACCATGGCGGAGGGGTCGAGCTGCCAGCGCTTCATGCCGTGGAAGGCGGAGGTCGGGAAGGCGTGGTGGTTGTTGTGCCACGACTCGCCGAAGGTGAAGGGCGCGAGCCACCAGACGTTGCGGGACTCGTCGGGCGTCTCGAAGCCCCGGCGGCCCATGAAGTGGCAGATCGAGTTGATGGAGTACGTGACGTGGTGGACGACGAGCATCCGCACGCCGCCGCCCCACAGCAGGCCGGTCAGGCCGGCATGGACCGAGCCGCCGAGGGCCCAGCCGGCGAGGAAGCAGAGCGCGAGCCCGCCCAGCGCCCAGACCAGGAAGAGCCGGTCGATGGTCATCATCATCGGCTCGGCGCGCAGGTCGCGGGCGTAGCGCTCCTTCGCGCCGCGGTGCGAGTGGATGAAGAGCCAGCCGACGTGCGCGTGGAACAGCCCGCGTAGCGCGCCGGAGAAGCCGTGGCCGTGCTCGACGTGCGGGCTGTGCGGGTCGCCCACCTGGTCGGAGAAGTCGTGGTGCTTGCGGTGGTCGGCGACCCACGCGGTCACGGGACCCTCGATCGCGGCGCTGCCCAGGATCGCGAGCGTCGCGCGGACGGCCTTCCCGGACTTGAAGCTCCGGTGCGTGAAGAGGCGATGGAAGCCCACCGTCACGCCAAGCCCCGTCAGCACGTAGGCGGCGACGAAGATCACGATGTCGCTCCAGCGCAACAGCCCCTGCCACGAGTGCCACGCGGCGTAGGCGAGCGCGAAGAACGGCACCACCGTGACGGTGCCGGTGGCGAGCCGATCGAGCCACTCGCGGTCGACGGGCTGGACGAAATCGGGCGTCGTGGGATCGACGGGCGCGGGCTCGGCCGGACGCACTTCCTCGCGGAGCATCGGGCGAGTTTACGGATCTTGGCTAAGTTCCGGGTATGGCCTTCTCCCGTCCCACCGCGCTCCGCGAGGAGCTGGCGCGTGCGCTTCCCGACCGACCCTTCGAGGTCGCGTTCTGGGATGGCAGCACGCTCCCGTCGACCAACGGCACCTCCCTGACCACCTTCCGCGTCAAGTCGCCGCTCGCGCTGGCGCACGTCCTGCGCGCCCCGGGGCAGCTCGGCATCGGCCGCGCGTACGTCTCCGGCGCCCTCGACGTCGACGACATCGACGCGGCGATCGACATCCTCGACTCCTGGAAGCCGCCGGCGTTCGACTTCAAGGAGAAGGCCAAGCTCGCCGCCGCCGCGCTGCGCTCCACCGGCCTGATCGCGCCGCCCAAGCCGCCCAAGGCCGAGCTGATCCCGCAGGGCCGCCGGCACAGCATCGAGCGCGACAAGGCGGCCGTCCGCCACCACTACGACGTCTCCAACGAGTACTTCGCGCAGTTCCTGGACCCGACGATGACCTACTCGTGCGCGATCTTCTCGCGCGGCGCCAAGACGCTGGAGGAGGCCCAGTACGTCAAGCGCGAGCTCGTCTGCACCAAGCTGGCGCTGAAGGCCGGCGAGCGCGTCCTGGACGTCGGCTGCGGCTGGGGCGCGTTCGCGATCCACGCGGCCAAGGAGCACGGCGTCCACGTCACCGGCATCACGCTGTCCGAGCCGCAGGCCCAGCTGGCTCGCGAGCGCGCGGCGGAGGCCGGCGTCGGCGACCAGGTCGAGATCAAGGTGATGGACTGGCGCGAGCTGCACGCCGAGCCCTTCGACGCGATCTCCTCGATCGGCATGGTCGAGCACGTCGGCTCGGGCAACATCGACAACTACGCCGTCGCCCTGCGCAACTTCCTCAAGCCGGGCGGCCGCCTGCTCAACCACGGCATCGGCCGGCTGCGCTGGAACGACCCCGAGGCCGGGCCGTTCTCCGAGCGCTACGTCTTCCCCGACGGCGCCCCGCTGCACGTCTCGCGGATCCTGGTCGCCATGGAGCGCGCCGGCTTCGAGCCCACGCACGTCGAGGGCTTCCGCATGGACTACGCGGAGACGCTCAAGCGCTGGGCCGACAACTTCGACGCCAACCTGCCGCGGGCGATCGAGCTCGGCGGCGAGGAGCGCGTGCGCGTCTGGCGCCTCTACCTGCGGACCGCGCGGCGCGGCTTCGAGAGCGGGTTCCTGTCGATCTTCCAGGTGCTCGCCACGCGCCCGGAGTGATCAGATCGCCAGGCCCCGCAAGGGGACCGGCGAGGTCTGCAGGACCGAGGTCGTCGTCTGGCCGTAGAAGCCGCGGATGACGCCCTCATCGCTTAGGCGCCGCACACGCTCGGCCGCCGCGGGCGGTGAGCGGCGAGGCGGCGGCCGTGGCGCGCGGTCGGTGGCCTGGACCACGACGACGGCTCGTGGGCGGCGGCTCCGGAGGACGCTCAGCCGGTGGCGAAGAGCATCGACAGCTTGGCGCCCGCCGCTCGACCGGCGGAGAGCTCGACCGCGTCGGCGACCGAGGCGATCGTCGGCAGCCCGAGGCCGAGGCCC
>JAOPZG010000167.1 GCA_025964215.1 Conexibacter sp. | reverse complement strand
CGACCAAGGCGGGGGCGCGATGAGCCGCCGTCGCTCCTGGTGGGGCTGGGGGTTCGAGGACGCGAAGCTCGACCCGGCCGCGATCGCGCCGGTCGTGCGCGACGAGCTCGGCTTCCCGCTGCCGGATGAGATCGAGCAGCCGGCCGCGCTGGAGTCCGTCGTCCTGCCGGCGCCGCGCGTCGCGACGCCGGCCGCGTCGCCGTGGTCGGTCGACCCGCGCGACCGCGTCGAGCACGCCTACGGCCGCTCGTTCCCCGACACGGTGCGCGCGTTCCGCGGCCGGATCGACCACCCGCCCGACGCGGTCGCCTTCGCGCGCAGCGAGGAGGACGTCGAGACGGTCCTGGAGTGGGCGGCGGCCGAGGACGTCGCGGTGATCCCCTTCGGCGGCGGGACGAGCGTGGTCGGCGGCGTCGAGCCGCGCGTGCCGGAGGACCGCCTCGGCACGGTCTCGCTCGACCTGTCGCACCTGGACCAAGTGCTGGAGGTCGATCCCGTCTCGCGCGCGGCGCGGATCCAGGGCGGCGTCGCGGGCCCGGCGCTGGAGGCCCAGCTCGCGCAGCACGGGCTGACGATGCGCTTCTTCCCGCAGTCCTTCGAGCTCTCGACGCTCGGCGGCTGGATCGCGACGCGCGCCGGCGGCCACTTCGCGACCGTCTGGACGCACATCGACGACCTGGTGGAGTCGGTCCGCGCGATCACGCCGTCCGGCGCCTGGGAGTCGCGGCGGCTGCCGGGCTCCGGCGCGGGGCCGTCGCCGGACCGGCTGCTGCTCGGCTCCGAGGGGATCCTCGGCGTGATCACCGAGGCGTGGGTGCGGGTGCAGCCGAAGCCGGTGTTCCGCGCCTCGCGGGCGATCCGCTTCAAGGACTTCATGATCGGCAGCGAGGCGGTCCGGGCGCTCGCGCAGTCCGGGCTGAACCCGGCGAACTGCCGGCTGGTCGATCCGCTGGAGGCGCAGCAGACCGGCGCGGGGGATGGGAGCTGCGCGCTGCTCGTGCTCGGCTTCGAGTCGACCGACTCCGACGTGGACGACCTGCTGAAGCGCGCGCTGCGGATCGCGGCCGCGCACGGCGGCGAATGGGACGAGCCCGCAGGCTCCGGCGCGAGCGCCGTCGGCGCCTGGCGCGAGGCCTTCATCGCCATGCCCTACCTCCGCGACGCGCTGCTCCAGCTCGGCGTCCTGAGCGACACGTTCGAGACCGCGATCACGTGGGAGCGCTGGCCGGCGTTCCACGCGGCGGTGAGCGGCGCGGTCCGCGAGGCGCTCGCCGAGCCGTGCCGCGTGACCTGCCTGCTGACGCACCTCTACCCCGACCGCCCGGCGCCGTACTTCACGGTCCTCGCGCCGGCTCGCCGCGGCGACGAGCTGGCACAGTGGGAGGAGATGAAGCGCGCAGCCTCCGACGCCATCCTCGCCGCCGGCGGGACCATCACCCACCACCACGCGGTCGGCCGCGACCACCGCGAGTGGTACGACCTCCAGCGCCCGGATCTCTTCGCCGCCGCCCTGCGCGCGGCCAAGTCCGCCGTCGACCCCGGGGGCGTCCTGAACCCCGGCGTGCTGGTCGACGCATGAGCAGCCGCTTCGCGCGCGTCTGCGTCTACGCGGGGTCGACGCCGGGCGCGAGCCCGGAGTACGCGGAGGCATCGCGGGCGATCATCGGCGAGCTGGCCCGCCGCGGCTCCGGCGTCGTCTACGGCGGCGGCTCGCTGGGCCTGATGGGCGTCCTGGCCGACGCCGCGATGGAGGCGGGCGGCACGGTCACCGGCGTCATCCCGCGCTTCCTCGACGACCGCGAGGTCAGCCACCACGGCGTCGACCTGCGCGTCGTCGAGACGATGCACGAGCGCAAGATGCTGATGGCCGAGCTCTCCGACGCGTTCCTCGTCCTGCCCGGCGGGATCGGGACGCTCGAGGAGGTCGCGGAGATGTTGTCGTGGTCGCAGCTCGGGCTGCACCGCAAGCCGATCGGGCTCTTCGACGTCGGCGGCTTCTGGGAGCCGCTCGTCGCGCTGCTCGACCACATGACGGCGGAGGAGTTCGTCGGCTACGACCACCGCCGGCTGTTGTTGTCGTCCTCGGACCCGGTCGCGCTGCTGGATGCCATGGAGGCCTGGGAGGCGCCCAAGCTGGCGCGCCGCTGGCTGACGGACGACGAGCAGACGTGATCGCGATCCTCGGCTCCGGCGCCGTCGGGGCGCTGGTGGCCGCCGAGCTGACGCGGGCGGGCGTCGCGACGACGCTCGTGACGACGGAGCGCAGCGTGGAGGCGATCGGGCGCGAGGGCGTGCGCGTCAGCAGCCCGCGCTTCGGCGAGCACACGGTCGCGGTCGCGGCGACGACGCACCTGGAGGACGCGCCGGAGGTCCTGGTCCTCGCCGTCAAGGCGCCGCACCTGCACGCGGCGCTCGGGCGCGTCGCCGGCGATCCCGGCGTGGTGGTGCCGCTGCTCAACGGCGTCGAGCACCTTGCGGCCTTGCGGGAGCGGTTCCCGCGCGTCGTCGCCGGCACCGTCCGCGTGCAGGCGCATCGCGAGGGCCTCACGCACGTCGTCCACCGCGCGCCGTTCCTGACGATCACGCTCGCGCCGCCGGGCGCGCCCGTGCTCGTCACCGCCCTCGCCGCGGCGGACATCGACGCCGTGCGCGGCGCGTCGGAGATCGACGTCCTCTGGGCCAAGCTCTCGCGCCTCGCCGCGATCGCGCTCGCGACGACCGCCGCCGACGCGCCGCTCGGCGAGGTCCGCGAGACCGCCGAGGCCGTGGCGCGCGAGGTCGCGATCGTCGCCAACGCCGAGGGCGCGCCGATCGACGCGGACGTCGTCGTGCAGGAGCTCCGCGACCTCCCCGACGGCGCGACCTCCTCGCTGCGCGCCGACGTCACCTCCGGCGCCCG
>JAOPZG010000016.1 GCA_025964215.1 Conexibacter sp. | reverse complement strand
GGCCGGCGACGGTCAGGCCGCGGCTGCCGCGCATGCCGTGCTGCGACGGCGCGGGGACCTCGCCCAGCGGCGGCGCCCCTTCGGGCACCGGCAGCGCGTCGACGATCTCCGCGTCGTCGGCGCCGAGCTCCTGGTCCAGGGGATCCGTCACAGCGCCCTAGGATGCCGCATCGGCACCGCGGGCGCGATGCCAGCGCTCAACGGGCACCGGGGGCGGTGTCGTGCGGACCGCGGGCCGGCCCGGCGGGGGCGCCGCCGAGGGCGCGGTTGCCGGTCGCGTGCGACGCGGTCCCGAAGACGCGATCCCAGTACGGCGCGCTGATCCCGAAGCCGCGCTCGTCGTCCTGGAAGTGATGGCGCATGTGCAGCTCGCGCAGCTTGTGCCCCAGCGGCGTGCGCGGAGTGTGGTGGTGCACGTGGTAGTGGAGCATGTCGTAGGCCAAGTAGCCCACGAGGAAGCCCCCGCCGAAGACCAGCGCCGCGTCGTAGCCGAGCAGCGCCCAGAACGCGCCGAGCACGAGCGCGCCGAGCGGCAAGCTGACCGACGGCGGCATCACGAGCCGCAGCGGGTCGTTCGGATGGTCGTGGTGGACGCCGTGGATCATCCAGTGCAGCCGCATCCCGACCTGGCTCTCGAACGGCTCGAAGTGGAAGACCACGCGATGCAGCCAGTACTCGAACAGCGTCCAGAAGACGTAGCCGCCCGCGGTGAGCAGCAGCGCCTCGGTCACGCTCATCCGTCCGAAGCCGGTGACCAGCAGCACGGCGATGATCGGCACGAAGAGCAACGGGGGCACGACCGGGTGGACGCGCGTGAAGCGATCCAGCAGCCGACTCTCGAACATCGGCGGGGAGGCCTTGAGGTCGTCGGACCGTGCCATTAGGCCCACCTTATCGCGCAGGCGCACGTGATTGCACGCGCACCTACCGATCAGTCCATCACAACTCGCGACCGTAGACGCGGTAGCGCTTCACGATCCGGCCGTTCATGGCCTCCATGCCGCGGTTCATGGCGCGGTTGGTCTCCAGGATCCACCCCATCTCGCCGCCCTTGATGCGCGCGTGGCGGGCCGAGGTCTCGAAGTGCTCGACGTACAGCGCGGCGGCCGCGCCCGTGTGCTGGAACTTGGGCTTGACCCCCAGGAACCCGACCCGGACGCGCGTGATCCTCTTCGACCGGCGCAGGTAGCGCCACCAGCCGAGCGGCAGCAGCTTGCCGTGCATCGTGCGCAGGACCTGGTTGAGGTCCGGGATCGTGATGGCGATCGCCACGGGCTCGTCGCCGACCTCGGCGATCATGAACCAGTCCTCGTCGAAGGCGAGCTGGAGCTCGAGCCCGTACTGGTCGAGGTCCTCCTTCTCGTAGGGCACGAACCCGAAGTTGCGCCGCCACGCGCGGTTGTAGATCTCGGCGAACACGTCGAGGTCCTTGCGCAGGCGGCGGCGCGTCATCCGCCGGATCGTGACGCCGTGCTTGTCGCGCGCGTCGGCGGCGAGCTCGGGCAGGATCGGGAGCATCTGCTCGCGGTCGGAGATGTCGAGCGCCCACATGTAGAGGTCGACGACCTTCTCCATCCCGGCCGCCTCGACCAGCGGCTGGTAGTAGCGCGGGTGCCACGGCTGGCGGATCATCGGCTCGAGGTCGTGGCCCTCGATGACGATGCCGGACTCGTCGTTCATGGTGAAGTCGGCCGGGCCGTCCATGCGCTCCATGCCGCGCTCGCGCAGCCACGCGGCCGCGGCGTCGAGCAGCGCGCGCGCCGCCTCGGCGTCGTCCTCGCACTCGAAGAAGCCGAACCAGCCGCGGCGCTCCTCGTGGTGCTTGTTGTAGGCGTGGTCGACGTGCGCGCTGACCCGGCCCACGACGCGGCCCTCGCGCTCGGCGATCAGCAGCTCGTAGTCGATGCGCTTGGCGTAGGTCCCGAAGCGGCGGCTCAGGAAGAGCCGGCGCTCGAGCTTCAGCGGCGGGACCCACGGCGTCCCCGCGTGCAGGCGGAACGGGAGGTCGATGAACGCCCCGACGTCGCGGTGGGAGCGTGCGGGGCGAACGGCGACGGACATCAACGGACGACCCTAGCGCCGGAGCGCCCCGGTACGCTCCCCCCGTGCCGGCACAAGCGCAAGTCGACGTCTTCGAGAAGGCTCGCAATCACGAGCGGCTCGAGATCCTGAAGGCGGCCCGCGCGGCCGACATGGTGCCGTACTTCCGGGTGATGGAGTCCCCGGCGCGGCCCGTGGTCGAGATGGAGGGCCGCTCGCGCATCATGCTCGGCGGCAACAACTACCTCGGCTTGACCGAGGACCCGCGCGTCATCGCCGGCGCGCGCGACGCGCTCGACACCTACGGGACCGGCATGACCGGCTCGCGCCTGCTCAACGGCACGACGCGGATGCACCTCGAGCTCGAGGCCGAGATCGCCGACTGGATGGGCACCGAGGACGCGATCGTCTTCACCACCGGCAACCAGGCCAACGTCGGGACGCTCGGCACGATCCTCTCCCCGGGCGACACCGTGATCGTCGACTCCGGCGTCCACGCCTCGATCCTCGACGGCTGCATCCTCTCCCGCGCCAAGCTGCGTCCGTTCCGCCACAACCGGCTCGACAAGCTGGAGAAGATGCTCGAGCGCGCGGCCGGCGACGGCGGCGGCGTCCTGGTCGTCGTGGACGGCGTCTTCTCGATGGAGGGCGACCTCGCCCCGCTGCCGGCGATCTGCGACCTCTGCGAGGCCTACGGCGCCCGCCTGATGGTCGACGAGGCCCACGGGGCCGGCGTGCTCGGCGCGCGCGGCGCCGGCGCCAGCGAGCTGCTCGGCGTCGAGGACCGCGTCGACCTGCGGATGGGCACGTTCTCGAAGTCGCTCGCCTCCTGCGGCGGCTTCGTCGCCGGCGACGCCGACGTCGTCGAGTTCCTGCGGATCCAGTCGCGGACCTTCCTCTTCACGGCCTCCGCCGTCCCCGCCGCGACCGGCGCCGCGCTCGCCGCGCTGCGCGTCCTGCGCACCGACGAGGGCCGCGTCCTGCTCGACCAGGTCCAGGCCAACGCGCGCTACTTCCGCGACGCGCTGGAGGAGCGCGGCTTCGCGGTCGTCCAGGCCCAGGAGCTGCCGGAGGACCACCCCTACGGACGCGACATCGTCACCCCGATCATCCCCGTCCTGATCGGTGACGACTGGCAGACCGGCCTGATGTGGAAGGGCCTCTACGAGGCCGGCGTCTTCGTCAACACCGCGCTGCACCCCGCGGTCCCGCCGGGCGGCGCGCTCCTGCGCACGAGCGTCATGGCGACCCACGACCGGCCGACCCTCGACCGCGCGCTCGAGGCCTTCAGCGCGGTCAAGGCGGCCTTCGAGTCCGAGCACGGACCGCTGCCCGGCCCGGGCGAGCACGGCCGCCGCCGGCCGGCCTGAGCGCCTCAGCCGGCCTTACTGCTGAGGCCGATTTCAGCAACGCTCCGTAGCACGTCGCAGGCGTGCGGCGACGCCCGCTCGAGAGGGCTGGCAGGGGCCGGACAACCTGCCGTTCCGACCGGAAGAAAAAAGGCGCTCTGAGCGAATGTTGCGGGTCTTCACACCTTGATCGGACCTGCCGGCCTGGCATACCTTCGAGACGCGTTGGAGGCAGACGCACCGTGGGCAGGATGTCCCGGATCGAGGAGCGGGTTCGTTTGAGGAGACGCCCGCTCGCCGTCCCGGTGCACGTGGTCGACCGCGGTATCCGGATGCCTCCGCGTACTCACGCACGCCCACACACGAAACGCCGGCATCCGCACTGAGGCTGAGCCGGTAGGGAGGACAGATGAACGCAGCAGCGACGATCGCCCCTGCGCCACAGCACCTGCGCGCATTGGCTCGGGCGAACGAGGTCCGCCTCGCTCGCGCGGAGCTCAAGCGCCAGGTTGCGGATGGGGAGATCAACGCCGCGCACGTCATCCTCGAGTGCCCATGGGAGG
>JAOPZG010000115.1 GCA_025964215.1 Conexibacter sp. | reverse complement strand
CGCGCGAGCCAGGCCCATCCCCGGCTTGTCGGCGGGCGGCCCGTCGACGATCAGCAGGTCGACCGCGTCCGGGAGCTGGGTCAGGACCGCGCGGTCGTACCACTCGGGATCACCGCGCAGCGGCGCGTGGAGGACCCGCGCGACGTCGCCGAGCCCTTCGGCGACGAGCAGCTCGCTGACCCGGTCGGCCCAGCCCGCGTCGTGCTCGATCGCGGTCAGCGTGCCCGCGCCGCGCTGGCGCAGCAGGCGCGCGAGCACGACCGTGCTCACCCCGCTGCCGCACTCCACGATCGCGGTCCGGTCGGCGTACATGATCTCGTTGCAGACCAGGACCATCCCGGCCGGCCGCATCGCGCCGGTGCCCCACGGCAGGTAGCCGCCGGCGTCGAGCAGCGGGCGCAGGACGTGCCAGGCGTGGAGGTCCTCGGCCTGGCCGGGGTCGTCGGCGAAGCCGGCCATCATGCGGCGGCCAAGGGGACGACGCGGTCGAGGTAGTCGTCCTCGTAGCGCGAGGTGACGCGCACGAGCGCGTACTGCTGCGCCCAGGCGCGGGCGCCGATGACGTCGGTGCGGCGGCGGCCGTCCAGGAGGTCCTGGAGCGCGGTCGCCAGCGCGGCGGGGTCGCCGGCCTCGACGATCAGCCCGCGGCCCTTGGCGAGCGTGACGGGGAAGCCGTCGACCCGCGTGCCGACGACCGGCACGCCGAGGCCCATCGCGAGCACCGCGGCCTGCGAGAACGCCTCGTCGCGCGACGGGCAGACCTGGATCGCCGAGCCCGCGACGAACGTCCCGGGATCCTCCTGCCAGCCGAGCAGCTCGATGACGTCGCGGAGCGCGAGCGCGTCGATCCGCGCGCGCAGCTGCGGCTCGAGCACGCCGGCGCCGAGCATCAGGACCTGCGGCGGCGCGGCCATCAGGCCGATCGCCTCGACCAGGACGTCGGGGCCCTTGTCCTCGGTCAGGCGGCCGGTGTAGACGATCCGCGGGCGCGGCAGGCCGGGGCGCGCGACGGCGTCGAGGCCGTCGACCGGCGAGACGCCGACCACGATGCGGTCCTCGCCCATCCCGGCCTTCAGGACGCCCGCGCGGGCGCCGGGGCTGTGGGCGTAGAAGCGGTCGACGCGGCCGACGGCGTCCGCCATCTCCGACCAGTGCTCGGCCTCCGGCCACGCGTAGTCGTTGTGCTCGCTGGCGAAGAGCGGCGTCTCCGCCGGCATCACCCGCGCGGCCGCCCACCACGCGCCGAACATGTGCGCGTGGACGAGGTCGGCGTCGAGCAGCCGCGGCCGGAGCCAGTCGGCGAAGGCCGGATCGCAGCGCCACTGGACGTTGCGACCGCCGGGCATCACCTCCGGCTCGATGCCGTGAGCGCGAGCGAGCTCGATCCCCTCCGGCGTCGCGAACCCGACCAGCAGCCGAGTGTCGTGGCCGCGAGCGGCGAGGGCCCGTGCGACGCGCAGCAGCGAGAGCTGTGCGCCTCCGGGTTCCAGCTTGGCGAGAACCCGGGTGATCAGCACGTCCACCCACAATAGACCCCGGGGGTTGTCAGGCTGTCGACACCGTGTGAACGCGGCGTGCATGGGCCGGCGAGGAGTCGAACCTCGATCTGATGGGTTATGAGCCCACTGCTCTGCCATTTGAGCTACCGGCCCGTGCGGCGGGAGCTTAAGGGCCAGGAGGGGTAGGCATGGCGGATATGGATGACGATGTGCGCGCCCTGTTGACCACCACGCGGACCTGGGCGGTCGTCGGCTGCTCGCCCGATCCCGCGCGGGACTCCAACCGCATCGCCGCGATGCTCAAGCACCGCGGGTTCGCGATCGTGCCGGTCAACCCGGCCGAGGAGGAGATCCTCGGCGAGCCGTGCTACCCGACGGTCGCCGACATCCCGGAGGACGTGCAGGTCGACGTCGTGGACGTCTTCCGCCGCAGCGAGCTGGCGGGCGCGCACGTGGACGAGGCGATCGCGCGCGGGGTCGCGGGCGTCTGGCTCCAGCTCGGCGTCATCGACCGCGAGGCCGAGAAGCGCGCCCGCCACGCGGGGCTGCGCTTCGTGATGGACCGCTGCCCGGCGATCGAGCTGCCGCGCCTGGCGACGGGCTAGCCGCTAGCTCCCCGCCGTCACCTTCGCCACCGCGCGCTCCAGCTCGCCCGGCGAGAACGCGCCCTCGAAGCGCGTCGAGACCACCCCGTTCTTGTCGATCACGAAGGTCCACGGCTCGGTCTGCAACTTGTAGGCGACGAGCTGGGGCCGCAACCCCTTGTTGATCTCGTTGTCCTGGTAGACCTCCTGGTGGATGAACGACACCTTGTCGCCCACCTTGGCCTGGACCTCGTCGACCACGTCGACCACCGGGCCGCAGACGCGGCTCTGACAGAGCTGCGGCGTCGCGAAGGTGATGACCACCGGCTTCTTGCCGACCACGTCGGCGAAGTCGTCCTTCAACAACGACGGCGCCGGCGGGATGCGCGTGTCGATCTTCGCCACGTCGCCGGCGACGTCGGTCGGCGTCAGCGTGTGGATGACCGGCGCCTTCTGCCCGACCGCGGGCGGCACGACCTTCTTGCCGCCGACCTGCACCGAGATCGGGCTCGTGGCGACCAAGCGCCCGTCGAGCTGGGCGATCGCGAGCATGGCGAACTTGCCGTCGTGCTTGAACGGCACGTCGGCGACGTAGACGCCGCGCGCGGAGTTCGGGTCGGTCGAGGTCTGCTTGCTCTCGAACTGCGGCGAGACCTTCAGCGACTCGGCCCGCGCGAGGTACGGGCCGTGCGCGGCCGAGCCGTCGGTGTTGCCGACGTAGAGCGAGACGCCCGCGCCGGAGAGCTGCTTGCCGGCGGTGTCGAAGAGCGCGAAGCCGATCCGGTTGGCGCCCTTGTCGAGCAGCGAGACGGACGGCGCCAGCACCGGGCCGCTCGGCAGGTTCCCGATGATGTCGGGCAGCGTGCGGCCCTTGGTCGCCGGGAAGTCCTCCGCCTTGGCCGACGGCTGGGGCTGCGCGGGCGCGGAGGCGCTGCTGCCGCCGCCGTCGTCCGACGACGAGCCGCAGCCCGCCGCGAGCGCGACCGGGACGGCCAGCGCGAGCAGCGCGGCGAGCAGGCGTGAGGACCGCGTGACACGAGGCATAGGCGTCGGGAAGGCTAGTCGCCTGATTGGATACCGCGCGCCGGTGTCGTGTTAAGCGCAGATGGAGGAGTGGCAATGGCGGAGCAGCGTGCAGCGATCGTGACCGGGGCCTCGAGCGGGATCGGGCTCGCCATCGCCGATGTCCTGGGCCAGGAGGGCTACGCGCTGACGATCGCCGCGCGGCGTCCGGAGAAGCTCGAGGCCGCCGCGGCCGGGCTGCGCGAGAAGGGCTACGACGTCGAGCACGTCGCCGGCCCGCTCGGCGCCGAGGAGGGCGTCAAGGCGGTCGTCGCGGCGCACCGCGAGCGCTACGGGCGCCTCGACGTCCTGGTCAACAACGCGGGCGTCGGGATCGGCGCGTCGGTCGCGGAGATCGACACCAAGAAGCTCGACCTCCAGCTGGACCTCAACCTGCGCTCGATCATCCTGTTCTACCGCGAGGCCGTCGACCTGCTGCGCACCGCGGGCAAGGAGCACGGCGCGGCGCTCGTCGTCAACACGGCGTCGATCGCCGGCAAGCGCGGCCAGCCGTGGCTGTCGGTCTACTCGGCGACCAAGGGCGCGGTCGTGAACTTCACCGAGGCCATGCACAAGGAGCTCTCGGCCGAGGGGATCAAGTCCACCGCCTTGTGCCCGGGCTTCGTCGACACGCCGATGACCGAGTTCGTGAAGGAGTCGGTCCCGGCGACCGACATGATCACGCCGGGCGACATCGGCGAGGCCGTCAGGCTGTTGTTGAAGGTCTCGCCCGCGTGCATCATCCCCGAGATCCAGTTCATCCGGCCGGGGGACTGAGCGATGTCGTCGCGACAGGCGGTCTCCAGCGAGCAGGCCCCGGCCGCGCTCGGGCCCTACAGCCAGGCGATCGTCGCCGGCGGCTTCGTCTTCTGCTCGGGGATGGCGGGGATCGACCCGGCGACGGGCGACATCCCGGAGGGGATCGCCGCGCAGACCGAGCAGGCGCTCGTCAACCTCGCCGCGGTGCTCGCCGCGGCGGGCGCGTCAATGGACGACGTGGTCAAGACCACCATCTTCTACTCAGACGTCGAGGACTTCGGCACGCTCAACGAGGTCTACGCGCGCCACATGCCGGACCCGCCGCCGGCGCGCTCGGCCCCGGCGCACGTGCGGCTGCCGCGGGGGCTGCTCGTCTCGATCGAGGCGATCGCGCTGCTGCCGAGCTG
>JAOPZG010000109.1 GCA_025964215.1 Conexibacter sp. | reverse complement strand
GCCTCGCGGTGCGCGCCCGCGACGTCGAGCGCGAGCGCGACGACCAGGCCCGTGCGGTCCTTGCCCGCGGCGCAGTGCACGAGCGCGGCGCCGCCCTGCGGCGGGTCGGCGATCGTGCGCAGCGCGGCGACGATCGAGTCCGGGCGCTGCTCCAAGTACCCCATGTAGGTCTGGACGGTCGGGGACTCGTCGGGCAGCGCGGCGCCGCCGTGGCCCAGCTGCCAGGGGACGATCGTGTCGGCCTGGATGACGTCCGTGGTGATGCCGGCCTCGGGGTAGAGCGAGTGGTGGACGACGGCGACGCGCTCGTCGCGCAGCAGCGGGCCGGGGCCCTCGAGCCGCACCTCGACGCCGGTGCGCAGGTCGATGACGGCGCGGACGCCGTGGTCCTCGACGAGGTGCGCGACGTCGGCGGGGGAGAGGTCCTGGAGGTTGTCGGAGCGCAGCAGCCGCCCGGTGGCGACGGCGCCGCCCTCGGTCAGCGGGATCCCGCCGACGTCCCGGGCGTTCACGGCGCCCTCGAGGTCGATCCAGCGGGGCGCGGCGGCGGTCGAGGTCACCGTTTCAACGTAGCGAGCCGGGCTCAGCTCTCCGCTTCCGCCGCCCGCGTGGCGCGCGCGAGCGCCTCGCCGCCGATCAGCCGCTCCCACGGCCCGACGACCGTCCAGAGCGCGCGCAGGCGCAGCGCGGCGCGGCGGTCGACGGGCTCCACGCGCGCCTCGGAGAGCAGCGCCGCGCCGCCGTCCGGCAACGGCTCGACCCAGTGCGCGAAGAGCACCCGCACGGTCCCGGGCTCGGCCCACGCGGCGAAGGCGTCGGCGTCCGCGACGCGCGGGTAGTCGCGCCGCAGCGTCCAGATCCGCCCGACGAGCCCGGAGACCGACCAGTGCTCGCCCTCGGCCAGGACCGTGAACGGCGGGGCGGCGAAGAGCCCGCGGAACGTCTCGCCGGGCGGGAGGCCGGGGATCCGCCAGCGCACGAGGCGCCCGAGCGGCCCCGTGCTGTCGACGCGCAGGGCGCCGGCGGCGTCCCAGAGCGCCGAGGCGTCCGCGCGCGCCGCGCGGCGGTGGCGCGTGCGGATCGCCGCGTCCGGCAGCCACGCGTCGAGGTCGAAGGGCGGGTCGTCGTGGGGCACCTGCGGCCTATCCTCCCCGACCCATGCCCCTGGATCACCGCTTCGTCGCCGATGTCGTCGCCCGCGCGCTCGCCGAGGACGTCGGCACCGGCGACGTGACCACGCGCGCGACCGTCCCGGACGGCGCGCGCGCGGTCGCCACGATCACGCAGAAGGCGCCGGGCGTCGTCTTCGGGCTGGAGGTCGCCGAGGCGGCGTTCCGCGCCGCGGACCCCGCGCTGGAGATCGAGCGGCTGAGCCCCGAGGGCGTCTGGCAGGAGCCGGGCACGCCGGTCCTGCGCGTCACCGGATCCGCCGCCGGGATCCTGACCGCCGAGCGCACCGCGCTGAACTTCCTGCAGCGCCTGAGCGGCGTCGCGACGCTCACGGCGCGCTATGTGCGGGCGATCGAGGGCACGGGCGCGCGGGTCCTCGACACGCGCAAGACGACGCCGACGCTGCGCCCGCTGGAGAAGGCGGCCGTCGTGGCCGGCGGCGGCACGAGCCACCGCTTCGGCCTCTTCGACATGGTGCTGATCAAGGAGAACCACGTCGCCGCGGCCGGTGGGGTCGGCAACGCGGTGCGGGCGGCGCACGCGGCGTTCCCGGAGCTCCCGCTCGAGGTCGAGGCGCAGACCGCGGAGGAGGTGCGCGAGGCGTTGGACGCGCAGGCGCCGCGGATCCTGCTCGACAACATGACGCCCGAGGAGATGCGGGCGATCGTCGCGGAGGTCGCCGGCCGCGCCGAGCTGGAGGCCAGCGGGAACATCGACCTGGACACGATCCGGGCGGCCGCGGAGACCGGGGTAGACTTCGTGTCGGTCGGAGCGCTCACGCACTCCGCACCAGCCCTCGACCTCTCCCTCATCCTGGAGCGTCTGCCATGAACCTTCCCATGGCCCCGAGCCCCACTGTCTCGCCTGCCCTCACGGCCGACGAAATCAGCGCGCTGACCTCCGAAGTTCGCGCGCTCGCCGCTCAGCAGAACGCCGTCATCCTCGCCCACAACTACCAGGTGCCCGAGGTGCAGGACGCCGCCGACTACGTCGGCGACAGCCTCGGCCTGAGCCGCCGCGCGGCCGACGTCGAGGCCGACGTCATCGCCTTCTGCGGCGTCCACTTCATGGCCGAGACGGCCTCGATCCTCTCGCCGCACAAGCGGGTCCTGATCCCGGACCTCGACGCCGGCTGCTCCCTGGCCGACTCGATCACGGCCGAGCAGCTCAGCGCGTGGCAGGCCAGGTTCGCCCCCGCCCGCCCCGTGACCGTCATGTACGTCAACACGACGGCCGAGGTCAAGGCGCTCACCGACTACTGCGTCACGTCGTCCAACGCCGTCAAGGTCGTCGAGCACATCCTCGAGGAGCACGGCCCGGACACGCCGATCCTCTTCGGACCGGACATGTGGCTCGGCGCCTACGTCCAGAAGGAGCTGGGCCTCCAGGGCTCCGGAACGTTCCACATCTGGGACGGCGAGTGCCACGTCCACGCCGGCATCCGCCCGAGCGACATCACGGCGATGCGCGCCGACCATCCCGACGCCGACTTCCTGATCCACCCGGAGTGCGGCTGCTCGACGCAGGTCATGGAGTACGTGGCCGCCGGCGACATCGCAACCGAGGGCGTCCACATGCTCTCGACCGGCGGGATGCTCGACTACGCCAAGGAGCACGTGGGCCACGGCGGCACCGCGATCATGGCGACCGAGACTGGCATGCTCCACCAGCTCCGCATGGCCGCGCCCGACGTCGACTTCGTCGCCGCCAACGAGCGCGCCTCCTGCAAGTACATGAAGATGATCACGCTCCCGAAGCTCCGCGACTGCCTCCGCGACCTCAGCGGCGAGGTCAAGGTCGACCCCGTCCTCGCCGAGCGCGCGCGGCTGCCGATCGAGCGGATGGTCGCGATCGGCTAGCGCCTACGACGCGGCGGGCGCGGCGTCGCGCTGCGCCCAGCCGTGCTCGAGGAACTGCAGGAGCGTCTCGGAGGGCTGTGCTCCGGAGGCGCCGTACTTGCGGTCGATGACGAAGCAGGGGACGGCGGAGATGCCGGCGGCGTGGGCGTCGCGCTCGTCCTCGCGGACGGCGTCGGCGAAGCGGTCGCCGCCCAGGGACGCGCGGACCTCGGCGCCGTCGAGGCCGACCTCGACCGCGAGCGCCTCGAGCGTCGCGTGGTCGCTGATCAGCGCGCCCTCGCTGAAGTAGGCGCGGAAGAGCCGCTCCTTCATCGCGTCCTGGAAGCCGTGCTCGGCGGCGAGGTGGACGAGGCGGTGGCCGTCGAACGTGTTGCCGCTGCGCAGCTCGCTGAAGCGCATCTCCAGGCCGTCGGCCGCGGCGGTCGCCGTCAGCTGCGCGTCCATCGCGGCGACCTCCTCGAGCGTCCGGCCGTACTTCGCGGCGATCAGGTCGGCGTGCGTGCCCTCGCGCTCGGCGGGCGCGTCGGGGTCGAGCTCGAACGAGCGCCACGTGACCGTGACCTCGTCGCGATGCTCGAACTCGGCGAGGGCCGCGCCGAAGCGCGCGCGGCCCACGTAGCACCAGGGGCAGGCGATGTCGGACCAGATCTCGACGTGCATGGCGTCGAGGCTAGCGCCGCCGATCGCGCGCCCTACGGCGTGGCGTCGACCAGCGCGACGGCGTCGAAGACGTTGCTGCCGTCGTCGGCGGCCGACAGCGCGGCCTCGTGGACCCACGAGCCGGCCGTCAGCACCTCGTCGATGCACGGGTCGGTCGCGTCGTAGCTGGAGGTCTCGCCGGCGTCGTCGCCCGCGTCGTCGTCGCCGGAGTCGTCGGAGCCGTCGTCGGCGCTCGGGTCGTCGTCGGAGGCCGCCGAGGCGGTGGCCGACGGCGCGTCGCCGCCGTCGTCGGAGGACGACGTGGTCGCGTCGCCGTCGGAGGAGTCGTCGCCCGGGTCGTCGGAGCCGTCGTCGCCCGTGTCGTCGTCGGAGGACGGGTCGTCGCCCGTGTCGTCGGAGGACGTGTCGCTCGTCGTCGTGTCGTCGTAGCCGAGCTCGTAGTCGGAGACGCCGTTGCACTCGACGCTCGTGTCGCCGTCGACCGTGCCGGTCACGACCTTGCCGGTGGTCGCGAGCCGCAGCTGCAGCGTGCCGTCGGTGGAGAAGGAGACGACCTGGCCGGCGTGCTCGGCGCCGTCCTTGACGCCGTCGTCGTCGGAGTCCGCGTCGCCCGGGTCGTTGGCCGAGCTCTGCTCGGCGAGGTTGCTCAGCCCGTCCTTGTCGGCGT
>JAOPZG010000010.1 GCA_025964215.1 Conexibacter sp. | reverse complement strand
CCAGTCCGAAGTATCGGCATCTGGACGCGAAATCTCCAAGGGGTACGGTCTTCGCGATGCTGCGCGCGCTCGCCGTCTCCGCCGTCGCTGCCGGCGCCGCCGCGGCCATCGGCGCGCCCGGACCCGGCACGACCGTCGCGGGCTGCCCGGTCCTGCCGAGGGCCGACGCGTTCAACCGCGACATCTCGAAGGCGCCGGTCGACGCTCGGTCGGCCGCCTACGTCCGCTCGATCGGGCTCGGCGCGCGCCTGCACCCGGACTTCGCGAGCACGACGTACGGGATCCCGTTCACGGTGGTCTCGAAGACGCAGAAGCGGGTCCCGATCCACTTCACCGACTACGCCGACGAGAGCGACGAGGGGCCCTACCCGATCCCGGCCTCGGCGCCGGTCGAGGGCGGCGGCGACCGCCACGTCATCGTCCTGCAGAAGGGCACGTGCATGTTGTACGAGCTGTTCGGCGCGCAGAGGACCGCGAACGGGTGGAGCGCGGCGAGCGGCGCGAAGTTCGGTCTCCGTGCCGGCAAGCCGCGGCCGAGGGGCTGGACGTCGGCCGACGCCGCGGGCCTGCCGATCTTCCCCGGGCTCGCGCGTCCGGGGCCCATCACCCACGCGCTGCGCGTCACGGTCCCGCGCACGCAGAAGGCCTACGTCGCGCCCGCGCGCCATCTCGCGTCCAACGACACGGACCCCGACCTCCCGCCGATGGGCTTGCGGCTGCGGCTCAAGGCCTCCTACGACCTCAAGCCCTTCCACGGCCAGGCGCTGGTCATCCTGAAGGCCTTGAAGCGCTACGGGATGATCGTCGCCGACAACGGCTCGCCCTGGTACATCACGGGCGCGCCGGACCGCCGCTGGGACGACGAGAACCTGCACACGCTGGGTCAGGTTCCCGGTTCCGCGTTCGAAGCTGTGCAAAGCGGGACATTGGTCCACGGCTAAGCCGGAGCGGCATCTCTGCCGACTACCGTGGCGATGGTGGGAGGCTTCAGCGAGGCGCACGTGCGTCGTGTGATGTGGCGCGCCGGCTTCGGCGCGAGCGCGCACGAGGCGACCCGATGGGCCCACGAGGGTCGCGGCGCGACCCTGCGCTGGCTGCTCTCGCCCAACGGGCACAAGGCCCCGCTGCTCCCCGGCCCCAAGCCGATGGCCCTGGACCCGGCCAACGAGTACGGCCACGACGTCCTCTGGTGGATGGACCGCATGGTGCGCACCACGCGGCCGCTCGAGGAGAAGATGACGTTGTTCTGGCACAACCACTTCGCCACGCGCGACGTGGACACGCCGCTGCTGCTGCGCCAGAACGCGGTCTTCCGCGCCGGCGCGCTCGGGTCGTTCCCGGCGTTGCTGTCCAACGTGATGGAGGACCCCGCGACGGGGTCGTTCCTCAACCTGATCGGGTCCTACAAGGACGAGCCCAACGAGAACTTCGCGCGCGAGCTGATGGAGCTCTTCACGCTCGGCGAGGGCGACGGCTACACGGAGTCCGACGTCCGCGAGGCCGCCCGCGCGCTGACCGGCTACGTCGAGGGCGAGAAGGCCGGCGGCGTCCTGCTCTCCACGCGCTTCGAGCCCAAGAACCACGATCCCGGCGTCAAGCGGATCTTCGGCCACAAGGGGCGCTTCGGCCCGCACGACGTGCTGCGGCTGGTCGTCGCCAACCACCACCACCCCGAGCTCCTGGTCCGCAAGTTGTGGTCCTTCTTCGTCGACGAGCCGCTCGACACGTCCACGCGCCTGCGCCTCCAGCACGTCTACACCGGCTCCGGCCACCACCTCAAGCCGGTCGTCGCGGAGATCCTCGACCATCCCAAGTTGTACGCCAACCTCGACGGCCCGACGATGGTCAAGGCGCCGGTCGTCGCGATCGCCGGGATGCTGCGCGCCACGCGCCTCGGCGTGAAGGTGGACGACTGGACCTGGGTCACCTCCGGCATGGGCCAGGAGCTCTTCTCGCCGCCGTCGGTCGCGGGTTGGGAGTGGGGCCCGGCGTGGATGTCGTCCAACGGCATGCGCATGCGCTTCGTCGCCGCGAACGTCGCGCTGAACCAGCCCGGCCTGAAGGTGAAGGACGGCGACACGCCGCTCGACCTCAAGCCGCAACAGCAGCTCGACCGCGCCATGGCCGCGCTCGGCCACCCGTGGGCGAGCGCGCGGACCCGCGAGGGCCTGCTCGCGCTCACCAAGGGCTACGACGCGATGGCCGGCCAGAAGTGGCAGCGCCAGGTCGCCGCCGACATGACGCAGCGCGCGATGCGCCACCTCCTGCTCTCCGCCCCCGACGCCCAGGTCCACTGACTCGATGCCCCGCCTCCGCGCGTACTCCGCCTGCCAGGACTTCCACCACGCCAGCGAGGCCGCGCGCCGCGACGTGCTCACGCGCCGCCAGATGCTCAAGTGGGGCATCGGCGCGGGCGTCACCGTCTACGCGGCGAACATGCTGTCGACCGGGAGCCTGCTCGACGCGGCGGCCGCCGAGGCCGCGGCCGCGCCCGACGCGCCGATCCTCGTCTCGGTCTTCCTCCCCGGCGGCCTCGACCTGCTCGACACGCTGATGCCGCTCGAGCAGGAGGGCACGCTGCGCGACCTGCGCGCCGGCGTCTCGCCCGCCTCCCCGCTGGCGCTCGGCGGCACCTCGCTCGGCCTGCACCCGGCGCTCGGCCGCGGGGTCGGCGGCGGGCTCAAGGGGCTCTACGACCGCGGGCAGATCGGCTTCCTGCCGGGCATCGACTACGCCAACCCCAACTTGTCGCACTTCGCCTCGCGCGCGTTCTGGGAGACCGGCATGGTCAGCCAGCAGTCGGTCTCCGGCTGGCTCGGCCGCTGGCTCGACCGCCACGGCAGCGACGACAACCCGCTGCAGGGATTGAGCGCCGGCTACGGCCTCTCGCCGACGCTCCACACCGCGGGCGCGCCGGTCGCGTCGATCTCCGACCCGGGCGACGCCGAGCTGTCGATGTGGAGCGTCTGGGGCGACTGGGGCGCGGCCGCCGTCAAGGCCTATGCCTCGCTCTCGCAATCGGCGCCGCACGCCGCGGGGCCGGCCAGCGCCGCGCGCGCCGCGCGGCTGGCCTACTCGGTCTCCGAGCAGCTCGCGCCGTTCCGGCGCAAGGACGACACGTCGCCCGACCCGCTCGCCGGCACCGTCGCGTACCCGGAGGACAACGAGACGGCCGACCGCCTGAAGGTCCTCGCCGGCCTGATCGCGCAGCCGCTCGGGATCCGCGTCGCCACCGTCGACGCCGACGGCTCGTTCGACACGCACGAGGGCCAGGCCGCGACGCTCGACAAGGACCTCGGCGCCGTCGGCGAGGCGCTCTCCGCCTTCCAGGCCGACCTCGAGGCGCGCGGCGTCGCCGACCGCGTCCTGACCTTCGTGTGGTCGGAGTTCGGCCGCCGGCCCGAGGCCAACAAGTCGGGCGGGACCGACCACGGCGCCGGCGGCGTCGCGTGGGTCCAGGGCGCGCGCGCCCTCGGCGGGATCCTCAACGACTACCCCTCGCTCACCGACCTCGACCGCGAGAAGAACCTCAAGGTCTCCGTCGACTTCCGCCGCATCTACTCCAGCCTGCTCGCGCAGTGGATGGGCACCGACCCGGCCGAGGTCATCCCCGGCGCCGCGCAGTTCGGCCAGGTCCCGCTGGTGCGCGCCTGATGCTCGCCGACGCCGCCCCGCCCGTCGCCCACCTCGCCCGCGCGGCGACCTCCGTGGGCATCGGCGAGCGCGAGTTCGCGCTCGCCGTCTACCGGCCGCGCGTCCATCCTGGCGCGCTGAAGCTCAACGTCCAGAACCTGGGCGAGGACGTCCACGACCTCGTCGTGCTGCACGGCGGCAAGCGCGTCGCTGGGCTCACGGAGGTCGTCAAACCGGGCGGAACCGCCGCATTGCGCCTCACGCTGCGCAAGATCGGCACCTACCAGCTGGTCTGCACGATCGCCGACCACGAGGCGCGCGGGATGCACGCCACGTTGCGCGTCGTGCGCTGAGCGTCCGGGAGGACGCAACCTGGACGATCGGGGGATTGGGTTCGGGCGCATCGGGTCACCCTTGGTGCATGGCCATCGCCGGCCATGTGACCCCCATGACCTTGACCCAGACCAGCACCGACATCCTGCTCGCCTTCTCGCCCGTCCCCGACGCGGTGCGCGCAGCGCGCCACGCCCTGCGCGAGCGCGGGCTCAGCCCCGACCTCGACCACACCGTCTCGCTGCTCACCTCCGAGCTCGTCGGCAACGCGGTCCGGCACGCCGGACCGCTGAACCCGGCGGAGCGGATCGTCTTCCACGCGCGGCTGAGCGACGACCACGTGCGCGTCGAGGTGGCCGACCACGGACCCGGCTTCGACCCCGAGGTCCGGCACGAGACGGCGGGCTTCGGCCTGCGGCTCGTCGACAAGCTGGCGTCCCGCTGGGGCGTCGAGCAGACCGCGCGCGGCTGCCGCGTGTGGTTCGAGGTCGATCGCCGCAGCCGGCGCTTCGACCGCGAGGACTGACCCCGCCCGCCTGGGCCGCGCGGCAGCGGAACGTCCGCGCGCCCGGCTCCGACCGCGTACAGTCCCCGGCTGATGCCCGTCCGCCGGGACCTCCGTCCGCTGCTCGCCATCGCCGCCCTCGGCGCCGCGGGCGGGCTCTCGATCTGGCAGTGGGGCGACTCCAAGGACCTCGTCGCGGGGGCGCTGCGGGCCGACGAGCTCGCGATGGCGCTCAACCTCATCTTCTGCGTGGCGGGCATCGCCACCGTGCTGCTGTCGTGGCGCTCGGTCGCGCCGCGCGAGGCGGCCCACGGCGAGTACTAC
>JAOPZG010000102.1 GCA_025964215.1 Conexibacter sp. | reverse complement strand
CGCCAGCTCCTGGTCGATCTCCGGCGCGTGGCGGTGGGTGCCGACGCCGTAGGGCGTGACGTTCTCGTCGACCGTCACGAAGTGCGTCTTCTGCGTGGCGGAGCGCCCGGCGCCGCTCACGCCCGACTTCGCGTCGATCACGACGTCGGCGAGCAGCCCGGCGCGCGCCAGCGGCGCCAGCGTCAGGATCGCGGCGGTCGGATAGCAGCCGGGCCCGGCGACGAGGTCGGTCTCGGCGATCTGCGCGCGGTAGAGCTCGGGCAGGCCGTAGACGGCCTCGGCGATCAGCTCCGGGTGCGGGTGCTCGACGTAGTACTCCTCGTAGACCTCGAGGTCGCGGAGCCGGAAGTCGGCGCTCAAGTCCACCACCTTGATCCCACCCTCCAGCAGCTCGGCCACCAGCGGGGCGGCCGCGCCGTGCGGGTAGGCGACGATCGCGGCGTCGACCTCGCCGTGGCGGTCGAGGTCGAGGTCGAGCTCCTCGAGGACGAGCGGCACGCGGTGGTGCGGGTACAACGCCGTCAGCGGCGTGCCCGCGTCCGAGCGCGACGTGATCGCCGAGAGCCGGAAGTGCGGGTGGCGGTCGATGAGCCGCGCGGCGAGCGCGCCGGCGAAGCCGGACGCGCCGGCGACCAGGACCGAAGGGCCGTCCATGTCAGCCTTGCTCCGGCCAGCACCCGTTGGGGACACCGACCACGACCCTCCGGAGGACGGCTCAGCCACGGAGCTCACCGCCAACATGCTTCGCGAGGGCCGCGACGACCTTGTCGCGCACCGGCGCGACGTCCTCGTCGGACAATGTGCGATCCGGCGCCTGGAAGGTCAGCGCGAGCGCGAGCGACTTGCGCCCCTCGCCGACCTGCGCGCCGCGGTAGACGTCGAAGACGCGGACGCCGTCGAGCAGCTTGCCGCCCGCGCCGCGCACCGCGCGCAGGACGTCGTCGGCCGCCACGTCCTCGGCGACGATCACCGCGAGGTCCTGGCGGACCGGCGGGAAGCTCGTCAGGTCGCGGAAGTACGGCACGGCCACGGCGTGCGCGACGACGCGGTCGAGGTCCAGCTCGAACGCGGCGAGCGCGCCCTCGAGCTCCCACGCGCGGGCGACCAGCGGGTGGACCTCGCCGACCCAGCCGACGACCTCGTCGCCGGCGAGCACCGTGGCGCTGCGGCCCGGATGCAGGAACGGCTGGGCCTCGGCGCGCACCGACCAGTCGACGCGCAGCGCGTCGAGCGTCGCGGCGAGCAGGCCCTTGGCCGCGAAGAAGTCGAGGGGCCGCGGCGCGCGCTCGTCGCCCCACGACGGCGCGGAGGACCGGCCGTGCAGGACGGCGCCGAGCGCGCGGTGCTCGTGCGGGAGCTGCTCGCCTTCGCGTGCGACGTAGACCGCGCCCTGCTCGATCAGGCGCAGGTCCGCGTTGCCGCGCGCGACGTTGAACCTCGTCGCGTCGAGCAGCGAGCCGAGCACCGTCGTGCGCAGGACCGAGTGGTCCTCGCTCATCGGGTTCTGCAACGCCACGAACGAGCGCCGCGGATCGCCCTCGGGCAGCCGCAGCTTGTCCGCCACGCCCGGCTCGGTGAACGACCAGCCGACGATCTCGTAGGCGCCGCGGCCGATCAGCGCGTCGACCGCGCGGCGGCGCAGGCGCGCGTCGAGCGGCATCCGCCCCGCCGTCCCGCGCCGCTTGGGCAGCGTGGCCGGGAGCTTGTCGAGGTCGAAGCGCCCGACCTCCTCGACGAGGTCGGCCTCGCGCGTGACGTCGTTGCGGCGGAAGCCCGGGACCGTGACGTCGAGCCCGTCGGGCGCGTCGGCCACGCCGAAGCCCAAAGCGGTCAGCGTCGCCGCCTGCTCGGCGCGCGGGATCGCGAGCCCGAGGATCCCCTCGACGCGCGCCTCGCGCAGCCGCAGCGTCACCTCCGGCCACGGGTCGGCCGCGAACGGGCCGGCGTCGATCGTCCCGCCGAGCACGGTGGCGCCGGTGAGCTCGAGCATCAGCCCGGTGGCGACGGCCTGCGCCTCCAGCGCCTGCTCGGGCGCGAGGCCCTTCTCGTTGCGGCCGGAGGCCTCGCTGCGCAGCGCGAGCTTGTTGGACGTGCGCTGGATGTTGTCGCCGACCCAGGTCGCGACCTCCATCAGCACGCGCGTCGTGGTCTCGGAGACCTCCGAGCGCGCGCCGCCCATGACGCCGGCGATCGACGTCGGGCCCTCGGCGTCCTCGATGACCACCATGTCGGCGTCGAGCGTGCGGGTCTGGCCGTCGAGCGTGTCGACCTGCTCGCCGTCATGGGCGCGGCGGATCGTCAGCGTCGCGCCGGCGACCTCGTCGAGGTCGAAGGCGTGCAGCGGATGGCCCGTCAGCAACATGGTGTAGTTGGTGATGTCCACCACGTTGCTGATCGGCCGCATGCCGGCGGCCAGCAGCCGCGCCTTGAGCCAGATCGGCGACGGGCCGATGGTGACGTTCTCGAAGGCGCGCGCGGTGAAGCGCGGGTTGAGCTCCGGCGCTTCGACGTTGATCGTCACGCCCGGGATCTCGCTCCCGGACCCCGCGGCGCTGTCGTCGGCCCACGGCGCCGGCGCCAGCGCCGCGCCCGTCGCCGCGTGGACCTCGCGCGCGATCCCGTAGACGCCGAGGCAATCAGGTCGGTTCGGCGTGATCTCGAACTCGATGACCTCGTCGAAGACCGGCAAGACGTCGACCAGCGGCGTGCCCGCGACCAGGTCGTCGTCGAGCACCATGATCCCGCCGGCGCGCTCGCCCGCGAGGCCGAGCTCGTCCTCGGAGAGGATCATCCCCAGCGACGCGACGCCGCGCAGCTTGGCCTTCTTCAGCTTCGTGCCGTCGGGCATGATCGCGCCCGGCCGGACGACCGCGACGGTCTGCCCGGCGGCGACGTTCGGCGCGCCGCAGACGATCTGCTGCGGCTCCTCGCCCTCGCCGACGTCGACCGTCGTCACCCGCAGGCGATCGGCGTCCGGGTGCTGCTCGCACGTGAGCACCTTGCCCACGACGAACCCCTCCGGCGCCCCAATCCCGTGGTGCTGGATCGACTCGACCTTCGTGCCCGAGAGCGTGAGCACGTGCTCGAGCTCTGAGAGCGTGAGGTCGGGCGCGCTGTACTCGCGCAGCCAGGAGTACGGGACCTTCATCCGAACTGCTCCAGGAAGCGCAGGTCGTTCTCATAGAACAACCGCAGGTCGGCCACGCCGTGCTTGAGGAAGGCGATGCGCTCGATGCCCATCCCCCACGCGAAGCCCTGCACCTTCTCGGGGTCGTAGCGGTCGTCGTTCACGTAGGAGTACACGTTGGGGTCCACCTCACCGGCGCCCAGGATCTCGATCCAGCCCTCGCCGCGGCACAGCGGGCAGCGGGAGCCGTCCTTCATCCAGCCGTCGTTGCAGTTGAAGCACGAGACGTCGACCTCGACCGACGGCTCCGTGAACGGGAAGAAGTGGCCGCGCAGGCGCACGTCGCGCTCGTCGCCGAAGATCTGCCGCGAGAACTCGAGCAGCGTGCCCTTGAGATCGGCGAGCGTGATGTCCTCGTCCACGGCGAGCCCTTCGACCTGGTGGAACTGCGGCGTGTGGGTCGCGTCGGAGTCGCGCCGGTAGACGCGGCCGGGGATCACAACGTAGAGCGGCGGCGGCGCGGCCTCCATCGCCCGCACCTGCATCGGCGAGGTGTGCGTGCGCAGCACGGTGTCCTGCGCGACGTAGAACGTGTCGGTCCGCCCGCGCGCGGGATGCGTCGGGTCGTGGTTGAGCGCGTCGAAGTTGTAGTGGACGGTCTCGACCTCGTTGCCCTCGACCACCGTGAAGCCGAGGCCGACGAAGACGTCCTCGAGCTCGCGCCACGTCTGGGTGATGAGGTGCAGGCGCCCGACCGGCTGCAGCGGGTCGCCGGGCAGCGTGACGTCCACGCGGTCGGTGATCAGCTTGGCGTCGAGCTCCGAGGCGTCGAGGCGCTCGACGGCCGCGGTCAGCCGCGCCTCCAGCGCCTTGCGGACCTCGTTGGCCCGCTTGCCGACCTGGCCGCGCTCCTGCGGCGGCAGCTCGCCGACGCCGCGCAGCAGGTTGGGCAGCTCGGCCTTGCGCCCGAGCAGGCGGACCCGCAGCTCCTCGAGCTGCTCGGTCGAGCCCGCCGCGTCGATCGCGCCCAGGCCCTCGTCGTGGATCTCTTCGATGCGCTCTAGCACTGGTGCTCCGTGACCCTAGTCAACTCATAGACCGCCAGCGTGGCGGCCATCGCGGCGTTCAACGACTCGTTCGCGATGGGGATGTGCGCCGCCCGGTCGCAGGCGTCCAGGACGTCCTGCGGCAGGCCCGCGCGCTCGGCGCCGACGACGATGGAGACCTCCCCCTCGGCCGGACCACGCAGCGGATCTCCGCGCCTCGCGTCGAGCGCGATCCGCACGCCGGGCAGCTCGTCGACCGCCGCGGCGCGCGCGACCGGGACGGCGAAGATCGCGCCCATCGACGCCCGCACCGCCTTGGGCCCGTACGGGTCCGCGGTCCCGGGACCGAGGACGACCGAGGACGCGCCGAAGGCCAGCGCGGCGCGCAGGACGGTCCCGACGTTCCCGGGGTCCTTGACGCCCCACAGCGCGACGCAGAGCGGCCCGGCCGGCGCGGCCCAGCGCTCCTCGAAGACCGCGAGCTCGCGCGTGCCCGAGGCCAGCGACGACACCTTGGCCAGCGCCTCCTCGCTCACCTCGATGCCCGCGCGCAGCAGGTGCACGGGCTCCCACCCGGCCTCGCGCGCGGCGGCGAGCAGGTCCTCCCCCTCGGCGACGAAGCGCCCGCGCTCCTTCCGCGCGGCGAGCCGGCGGACGTCCTTGAGGAGCGGGTTGTGGTGGGAGGTGATCACGGTGGCGCGGGTGGCTCAGGGCAAAAGAAAGGGCGCCGTCCTGGAGAGGAGCGGCGCCCTTGAGAGCTCGATGTCGGTGAGTCGCTGTTACGCAGCGGCTGCCGACGCCTCACGGGCGGCCTCGGCAAAGCGTCGGAACGTCTCGGGATCGCGCACGGCGATGTCGGCCAGGACCTTGCGGTCCAGGTCGATCTCGGCCAGCTTGAGGCCGTGGATGAACTCGCCGTAGGACAGGCCGTTGAGGCGGGCGGCCGCGTTGATGCGCGTGATCCACAGGCGGCGGAAGTCGCGCTTGCGGTTGCGGCGGTCGCGGTACGCGTAGGAATCGGCCTTCGTCAAGGCCTCCTTCGCGCGCTTGTAGTTGGAGTTGGCCTCGCCACGGAAGCCCTTGGTGAGCTCCAGCGTCTTGCGACGCTTCTTCTTGGCGTTGACGGCACGCTTGACGCGGGTCACTTCTTCTTCGCTCCCAG
>JAOPZG010000084.1 GCA_025964215.1 Conexibacter sp. | reverse complement strand
TAGCTCGCCGACCTGGTCAAGAAGCTCGAGGCGCCGCGGATAGTCTGGATCATGGTCCCGGCCGGCGACCCGACCCACCAGACGGTCGACAAGCTGGCGAAGCTGATCCACAATGGCGACACGATCGTCGACGGCGGCAACTCGAAGTGGACCGACGACATGGCGCGCGCCAAGGTCCTCAAGAAGCAGGGCATCAACTACGTGGACGTCGGGACCTCCGGCGGCGTCTGGGGCCTCGAGGTCGGCTACTGCATGATGGTCGGCGGCCCGAACGCCGCGATCAAGCGGCTCGCGCCGTTCCTCGACATCCTCGCCCCGCCGCCCGACGAGGAGCACGGCCCGGGCTGGGGCCACATGGGCCCGACCGGCTCCGGCCACTACGTCAAGATGGTGCACAACGGCATCGAGTACGGGATGATGCAGGCCTACGCCGAGGGCTTCGGGCTCTTCGAGGCCTCGGAGTTCGAGCTCGACAACGCGAAGATCGCGCACCTCTGGATGCGCGGCTCGGTCGTCCGCTCCTGGCTCTGCGAGCTCGCGGCCCGCGCGTTCGAGCTGGAGGGCAACGACCTCGCGGCGCTGGATCCCATCGTCGCCGAGTCCGGCGAGGGCCGCTGGACGGTCGAGGACGCGGTCGAGAAGCGGGTCCCGCTGCCGGTGATCACCGCCGCGTTGTACACGCGCTACGAGACGCAGGGCCGTGGCGACTTCGCCGCCAAGGTCAACGCCGCGCTGCGCGCGCAGTTCGGCGGCCACGCGGTGCAGCGGCGAGCCGACGGCTAGCGGGCGATGGCGACCGACGTCAAGCTGGGCGAGACGCCCGACAACCCGCTGATCGAGGGCCTGGAGCGGCTGCCGGTCCACGGCACGACGCTGGTGATCTTCGGCGCGACGGGCGACCTCGCCCGCCGCAAGCTGCTGCCGGCGATCTACAACCTCGCCCACGAGGGCGCGCTGCCCGAGCGCTTCAACCTGGTCGGCAGCTCGCGCAGCGAGATGGACCACGAGGAGTTCGCCGCGCAGGCGGCGGAGGCGATCCGCCAGTTCTCGCGCCGCGAGCCCGACGAGACGGTGCTCAAGGGGCTGCTCGCCAGCGTCCGCTACGTCGGCGGCACGTTCGACGAGGACTCGGTCTACGAGCAGCTCTCCACGCACCTCGACGCCTACGACGAGACGGCCGGCCAGCCGCTCAACCGCGCGTTCTACCTCTCCACCGCTCCGGAGTTCTTCCCGGTCATCATCGGGCAGCTGGGCAAGCACAAGCTCAACCGCCACGAGCACGCCGAGGTCCGGGCGATCATCGAGAAGCCGTTCGGCACGACGCTGGCCGAGGCGAAGGCGCTCAACCGCCACGTGCTGTCGGTCTTCAAGGAGCGCCAGCTCTTCCGCATCGACCACTACCTCGGCAAGGAGACGGTCCAGAACGTCATGGCGTTCCGGTTCGCCAACGGCCTGTTCGAGCCGGTGTGGAACCGCAACTACATCGACCGCGTGGAGATCACCGCGGCCGAGGACCTCTCGATCGGCACCCGCGCCGGCTACTACGACCACGCGGGCGCGCTGCGCGACCTCGTGCAGAACCACATGCTCCAGCTCCTCTGCAACGTGGCGATGGAGCCGCCGGTGCACTTCGAGGCCGACGAGATCCGCGACGAGAAGGTCAAGGTCCTGCGGTCGGTCATCAAGCCGACGGAGGCGACGGTGGACGACATCGCGGTGCGCGCGCAGTACACCGCGGGCACGGTCGGCGGCGAGGACGTCCGCGGGTACCTCGAGGAGGACGGCGTGCCGTCGGACTCCAACACGGAGACCTACGCGGCGATCCGGCTGGAGATCGACAACTGGCGCTGGGCGGGCGTCCCGTTCTACCTGCGCACCGGCAAGTCGCTGGCGCGCAAGGTGACGGAGATCGCCATCACCTTGAAGCCGGTGCCGCATCTCGCGTTCGCGCAGGACGGCTCAGTGGGCGTCCGGCCGAACCAGCTGATCCTCACGATGCAGCCCAACGAGGGCGTCTCGCTGTCGCTCGGGGCGAAGATCCCGGGGACGCGCATGCGGATCCGACCGGTCAACATGGAGTTCTTGTACGGCACGTCCTTCATGTCGCAGTCGCCGGAGGCCTACGAGCGGCTGATCCTCGACGCGATGCGCGGCGACGCGACGCTCTTCACCCGCAACGACGAGGTCGAGGCGCAGTGGGAGATCTGCGACCCGATCGTCTCGAAGTGGGAGGCGACCCCGGGGCCGCTGCCGACCTACGAGGCCGGCACGCAGGGTCCGGCCGAGGCGTCGAAGCTGCTCGAGGACGGCGCCGAGTGGCGCGCGATCTAGATGGCGACGATCGACACCGTCTGGCGGGCGCGGGACACCAAGCCGGGTGACATCGACGCGGCGCTGCGCGCGTCGCTCTCGCAGATCCATCGCGAGAACGCGGGCTACGTGCCCGCGCGCGTGCTGAACCTGATCTGCGTCGTGGACAAGGAGTACAGCGGCGAGATCGCCAACCGGCTGCGCAAGGTCGGCCGCTACCACCCGTCGCGCACGATCGTGTGCTCGGTCGACCCGAAGCGCACGACGCTCGACGCGGTGGCGACGATCTCCGCGCCGTCCGAGGTCGGCCAGGGGCAGATCGGGCTGCTGCGCGAGACGGTCGTGGTCGAGTGCGGCACGCGGCACCTCAAGCACCTCGACCGGATCGTGGACCCGCTGGTCGTGACCGACCTGCTGACGTGCGTGTGGGCGCCGCACGGCCACAGCGACGGCGTCGACTCGCTCCTCGACCTCTCGCAGATCGTGCTGCTCGACAGCGTCGACGAGCCCGATCCGGCGGACGCGATCCGCCGCGGCCTCCAGCTCTCCGAGAAGGTCTACGTCGTCGACCTCGCGTGGCTGCGCTCTACGCCGTGGCGCGAGCGCATCGCCGCGACCTTCGACCCCGACCAGTTGCGTCCCGAGCTGCGCACGATCTCCTCGGTCACGATCCGCCACCACCCGGACTCCGCCGCGGCCGCGCTGCTGCTGATCGGCTGGCTCGCCTCGCGGCTGGACTGGCAGACGACACCGCTGATGGCCCACCGCGGGCTCGTGCTGGAGGGCTCCGCCCACGCGCGCCGCCAGGACATCAAGATCCGGTTGGAGCCCGACCCCAAGCTGATGGTCCGCGGCCTCGCGGGGTTGACGCTCGAGACCGCCTCCGGCCGCTCCTTCTCGCTGGACCGCGGTCCCGGCGGCCTCCGAGCCCGCTACCACAACAAGCGCGGCGCCGAACGCGAATGGACCATCCTCGGCGCCTCCCGCGGCGAGTCCGGCATCCTCGGCGAGGGCATCCGCCAAGCGCTGTTGCGCGACGGCACCTACACGCCGGCGCTCAAGGCGGCGGCGACGCTGCTGTTCTAGGCGGCGTCCGCGGCGCTCAGCGCCACGAGCGAGCGCTCGACCGGACTAAGACGCCCCCCGCCGAGCGCGCTCCAAGTCCGCGATGTCGAGCCGATCCTGCGGACGGTCGGCGGCGGCCTTCATCGCCACGAGGTCGTCGATCCCCGCGAACGCGAGCGGGCCGACCCCTGGCAGCTCGTCCGTCACCGCGCGAGAGCGGAGGTCGGCGTAGCTGCGCACACCGGCGACGTCCTGCATCACGTCGAGGCGGCCGAAGCGGGTTCGGAGGACCCAGTTGCCGCCGAGGGCGAGGCCGGTTGCGTCGAGCGCGATCCCGATCTCGGCCGGGTCGAAGTCCTCGGCGAGCAGTGGCTCGGCGTCCAGCGCGCGGAGCGCCGCGGCCAACCGCGACACGTTGGTCGGCTCCGGGTCTGGGACGATGTCGATGTCCTTGGTCGCGCGGACGATGCCGTGGGCCGCGAGCGAGAAGCCGCCGATGATCACGAACGCGACGCCGCCGGCGACCAAGGCCTCCAACAACGGCTCGGGCTGGAGCCGTGCGACCGGCAGGCGCGCCTCCGCGTCGCTCATCGCGCACCGGCGCGCGCCGCCAGATGCGTCAGCGTCCGGCTCAGCGCGAACGCCTCCTGCACGCGCTCGACCCGCGTGAGCGCGAGCGCCGCGCGCAGCTCCGCGTCGCTGAGGTTGCCGCCCTCGGCACCGGCGGCGCCCAGCTCCAACCGCTCCCCCATCGCACGCAGCAGGCGCTCGAGGGTCATCACGGACGGCGAGATCTCGCCGCGCTCGATCCGGCCGATCTGCCGCGGCGTCGTCGAGGCGCGGCGCGCCAGCGCGGACTGCGAGAGGCCGTGCCGCTCGCGTGTCGTCCGTAGGAGCTCTCCGGAATTCACGCGTCAAAGATTAGGTCATATCTGGCCTAATCCGCAAGCACTACGATCGGCAGGCGCCGCTCCGTCAACCCCGCGTAGTGCTCCGCCGGTGGGTACTGGGCGACCATGGCCGCGAAGAGGCGGTCGTACTCTGGGCCGGCGTCGAGCTGGTGCCAGCGCAACCGTCGCCGATGGCCGCGGATGAGGATCTCGACGGTCTCGGCCGCTCGGAGGTTGAGCCACCAGGCGGGGACGCGGTCGTTGCCGGCGTTGGCGGCGAGCAGCACGATCGTCTCTCCCTCCTTGACGTACAACAACGGCGTGTGGCGGACCTTGCCGGACTTGCGTCCCACGGTCACCAGCACGAGCACGGGCGCGCCGAACCACTTGGCGCCGACCAGTCCGCGGGTGCGCCGCAGCGTGCCGGCGTGGACGCGGCCGGCGATCCGCGCCGCGGTCCCCGAGCGGGCGATGTAGTGCGACATCAAGGCGATCCATCGCTGCATGAACGCCACCGTACCGGCCCGCTCGTGCGGAGTTCGCCCCCGCGTCGAGTAGGTTCCGTGCGCGATGCGGCAGATCGTCGGCGACGTGCCCCTCGGCGGAAGCCCGTTTCCGCCCATCGCGGAGTACGCGTTCCTCTCCGATTGCGAGACGACCGCGCTGGTCGCGCCGTCGGGCGCGATCGAGTGGCTGTGCCTCCCGCGCATGGACGGGCCGTCGGTCTTCGGCGCCATCCTCGACCGCGACGCAGGCAGCTTCCGCCTCTCCCCCGTCGACCAGACCGTCCCCGCCGGCCGGCGCTACGTCCCCGGCACGATGATCGTGGAGACCACCTGGGGCACGCGGACCGGCTGGGTCATCGTCCGCGACGTCCTGCTGATCGGGCCGTGGCACCACGAGGACGACCGCTCCCAGACGCACCGCCGCTCACCCACCGACTTCGACGCCGACCACGTCCTGCTGCGCACGCTGCGCTGCGTCAACGGCTCGGTCGAGATGAACATGGAGTGCTCGCCGGTCTTCGACTACGGCCTCACGCACCCCACGTGGGAGTACACCTCCAGCGGCTACCACCGCGCCAAGGCGTCCGCGCCCGGCAGCGACCTCGAGCTCCACCTGACGAGCGATCTCCGCATGGGCTTCGAGGGCCACCGCGCCCGCGCCCGCACGACGATGCGCGACGGCGACACCGCCTACGTCGCGCTCTCCTGGTCGACGCACGGCGCGCCCGAGTCCTACGACGAGGCCTACGGCCACCTCGTCCGCACCGCCGACTTCTGGCACGAGTGGCTCTCGCACGGCGAGTTCCCCGACCACCCGTGGCGCGGCTACCTCCAGCGCAGCGCGCTGACGCTCAAGGGCCTCTCCTACGCGCCGACCGGCGCGATCGTCGCCGCCGCCACCACCTCGCTCCCCGAGACGCCGGGCGGCGAGCGCAACTGGGACTACCGCTACTCCTGGATCCGCGACTCCACCTTCGCGCTCTGGGGGCTCTACACGCTCGGCTTCGACTGGGAGGCCAACGACTTCTTCTACTTCATCGCCGACGTCGCCGGTGAGGGATCCACAGCGGACCTCCAGATCATGTACGGGATCGGCGGCGAGAAGGAGCTGACCGAGCGCACGCTCGACCACCTCGACGGCTACGAGGGCGCCCGGCCCGTCCGGATCGGCAACGGCGCCTACGACCAGCAGCAGCACGACGTCTGGGGCGCGATCCTGGACTCGATCTACCTCCACACCAAGTCGCGCGACGCGCTGCCGGAGACCGTCTGGCCGCTGCTCTGCCGCCTCGTCGAGGCCGCGATCGAGAACTGGCGCCTGCCCGACCGCGGCATCTGGGAGGTCCGCGGCGCGCCGCAGCACTTCGTCTCCTCCAAGGTGATGTGCTGGGTCGCCTGCGACCGCGGCGCGCGCCTCGCCCGCCTGCGCGAGGACCACGAGCGCGTCGCGCGCTGGCAGGCCGCCGCCGACGAGATCCGCGCCGAGATCATCGACCGCGGCACCGACGAGCGCGGCGTGTTCGTCCAGCACTACGACACGGACGCCCTCGACGCGTCGTGCCTGCTGATGCCGCTCGTGCGCTTCCTGCCGGCCGACGACCCGCGGATCGTCGCGACCGTCAACGCCATCGCCGACGAGCTGACCGAGGACGGCCTCGTCCTGCGCTACCGCGTCGAGGAGACCGACGACGGCCTCAGCGGCGAGGAGGGCACGTTCACGATCTGCTCGTTCTGGCTGGTCAGCGCGCTGGCCGAGATCGGCGAGGCGCGGCGAGCCCGCGAGTTGTGCGAGAAGCTCCTCGGGTACGCCTCGCCCCTGCTGCTCTACGCGGAGGAGATCGATCCCCGCTCGGGCCGGCAGCTCGGCAACTTCCCGCAGGCCTTCACGCACCTCGCCCTCATCAACGCCGTCATGCACGTCATCCGCGCCGACCAGGAGCTCGCGTCCTCCCAGCAGCCGCTCGACGCCACGACCTAGGAGACCCATGCCCGTCCAGCTCGTCCGCCAGCCCGACGCCGAGAGCCTCGCCCGCCACGCCGCGCGCGACCTCATCGCCTCGATCCAGGACGCGCGCGAGGCGCGCGGGGTCGCGCACGTCTGCCTCGCCGGCGGCAGCACGCCGATGCGCTGCTACGAGCTGCTCGACGGCCAGCTCGACGACTGGAGCGCGGTCCACCTCTGGTACGGCGACGAGCGCTGCGTCCCGTTCGACGACCCGGAGTCCAACCACGGCCAGGTCAAGGACCGGCTGCGGGCGCGAGGCGCGGTCTGGCATCCGATGCCCGCGACGCTCGGCCCGTCGGAGGGCGCGACCGACTACGCGCGCGAGCTCGACGGCACGGTCCTCGACATCTCCCACCTCGGGATGGGCCCGGACGGGCACACCGCCTCGCTCTTCCCCAACCACCCGCTGCTCTCCGCGCACGGCGTGGCGGCGGGCATCACGGACTCGCCGAAGCCGCCGCCGCAGCGGATCACGCTGACGCTGCCCAAGCTCAACGAGTCGCGGCGGATCGTCCTGATGGTCACCGGCGAGGGAAAGTCCGAGGCGCTCGCACGCGTCATGGCCGGGCCGGACCGCACCTACCCCGCGTCGCTGCTCGACCGCGCCAAGCTGCTGATCATGGCCGACAACGCCGCCCTGCCGGCCTGATGGCCACCGCGCTCTGGCTGATCCGCCACGCCGAGACGGACTGGGCGAAGGCCGGCAAGCACACCGGCCTGACCGACATCCCGCTCAACGCCGACGGCCGCGCGCACGCGGCGACGCTGCCCGAGCGACTCGTCGGTCAGGAGTTCTCCGCGGTCTTCGTCAGCCCGCTGTCGCGTGCCCGCGAGACCGCCGAGCTGGCCGGCCTCGGCGACCAGGCGCAGGTCCGCCCCGACCTCGTCGAGTACGACTACGGCGACTACGAGGGCATCACCACCGACGAGATCCACGAGACGAACCCGGACTGGTACCCGTGGCGCGACGGCGTCCCGTACGGGGAGCTGCCGAACGACGTCGGCGCTCGCGCCGACCGCGTCATCGCCGAGGCGCTGGAGGTCGACGGCGACGTCGCGCTCGTCGCCCACGGCCACGTCCTGCGCGTGGTCGGCGCGCGCTGGGTCGAGCAGCCTGCGAGCTTCGCCGGGCGCCTCGCGCTGAGCACCGGCGCCATCTGCCGCCTGGGCTTCGAGCGCGGCGTGCGCGTGGTGCGCGCCTGGAACCACTGACGGGGCCTGACCCCGCGACCACTCGCGCCCGAACCCTCGACCACCCTCGAGGGGGTCTGACCCCGTCGCGCGGCGCTGGACGTCCGTTCGAGGAGCGATGTCCGCACCTGGACACTGTCCCGCGGCCATGCCTCCCGTCCACGCCAAGAAGCGCAAGCCGGTCAAGAAGAAGCACAAGACCGCGACCAAGCGCACCTGCAAGACCGTCACCAAGAAGGTCCACGGCAAGAAGCAGCACGTCCGGGTCTGCACGCCGGTCAAGAAGAAGAAGCCGGTGGCGCGCAAGCCCGCGCCCACGCCGGCCGGCTACAAGCCCACGGCGCCCGCCTTCCCGCCGTCGGTCCCGATCGACCCCGGCCCCGGCCCGTCGCCCAACCCGCCCGCCGATCCCGCCGGCTCGTGGACGCCGCCGCCCGTCACGGCGCTGAGCGCCCGCCAGGCCGAGCGCCTGCTCTGGCGCGCGGGCTTCGGGCCCAAGCCCGGCGACGTCGCGCGCTTCTCCGCGATGGGCCTCGACGCCGCGATCGCCGAGCTCGTCCACCCGGTCGGCGAGGCGGTGCTGAACGGGCCCGCGCCGCACGACGACGGCGGCGCCGCGCTCCAGCCCTACGACCTCTACGGCCACGACCACCTCTGGTGGCTCGACCGCATGGTCCGCAGCAGCCAGCCCCTGGTCGAGCGCATGGCGCTGGTCTGGCACGACTGGTTCGCGTGCAACCGCGACAAGGTCCAGGTCGACCTGATGCTCGGCCAGAACGCGCTCTTCCGCCGCTCCGCGCTCGGGTCGTTCGCCAACCTCCTGCGCGACGTCACGGTCGACCCCGGGATGCTCACGTTCCTCGACGGCATCGACAACCGCAAGGGCGCGCCGAACGAGAACTACGCCCGCGAGGTGATGGAGCTCTTCACGCTCGGGGCCGACCGCGGCGCCTACACCGAGGACGACATCCGCCAGGCGGCGAAGGCGCTCACCGGCTGGCGCGCCGACTACGCCGACGGCACCGGCCTCTACAACTTCCGGTTCGACGCGACGCGGCACGACACCACCACCAAGACGGTCTTCGGCAAGGCGGGGAACTGGTCCTGGCAGGACGTCTGCGACCTCTGCCTCCAGAACCCGCTGCACGCGTCGTTCCTCGTGACCAAGTTGTGGTCCTACTTCGTGCCGGTCCCGCCCGACGGCCCGACGCAAGCGACGCTCCAGGCGGCCTACGTCGACTCGGGCTACCAGGTCACGCCGGTCCTGGAGCTGATCTTCCGCCACCCCGTCTTCCTCGACGGGCCGGCGATGGTCAAGCCTCCGGTCGTCGCCAACGCGGGGCTGCTGCGCGCGATCGGCCGCTACGTCGACATCGACGACTGGGCCTATCTGAGCAGCGAGACCGGCCAGACGCTCTTCGAGCCGCCGAACGTCAGCGGCTGGGACGACGCGCGCTGGATCGACACCTCGACGTGGCGCGGCCGCTGGCACGTCACCGCGGTGGCGCTCCAGCCTACGCAGGTCCCGACCGGCGCTCCGAGCACCTACCCGGACGCCGAGGACGGCGCTGCCGCCGTCGCCGCGGCCCTGGCCGCCGTCGGCAGCCCGTCGCTCAGCGCCGAGACCGCGACCAAGATGAAGGCCTTCGCCGACACCGCGCTCCCGCTGACGATGAACAGCACCCAGAAGCGCACCTACCGGGCGATGCGCCAGAACGCGCTGCGCCTGCTGATCCTGACCTCCGCCGACGCCCAAACCTGCTGAGGACTGCTCAATGGCTCCCCGCAACTGCTGCAACGAGTTCACCCGCGCGCGCTTCCTGCAGCGCTCCGCCGCCAGCGCCGGCGCCGGCCTCCCGGCGATCGAGGCGGGCATGCCCGCGCCCGCCGGCACCGGCCTCAACCGGCGCACGTTCCTGTCGCGGACGCTCGGCGGCGCCCTCGCCGTCTACGGCGGCTCGAAGCTCGGGATCGAGGCCTTCGAGGAGGGCATCGCCAACGCCGCGATGGACCCCAGCCGCGTGCTCGTCTCGGTCTTCCTCGGCGGCGGGATGGACGGGCTCAGCGTGCTCGCGCCGACCGGCGACGCGAAGTACGCGGGGCTGCGCCCGACGCTGAAGGTCGACCCGGACTCGACGCGCACGTTCGCCGAGGACCCCAACCTGCAGTGGACGGCCGCGGCGGACGCGCTGCGCACGCTGCACGGCGAGGGGAAGGTCACCGTGATGCCGGCGATCGGCTACGACCACCCCAACCAGTCGCACTTCACGAGCCGCCACTTCTGGGAGGTCGGCGAGCTCAGCGTGGACGGCAACTTCGGCTGGCTCGGCCGCTTCCTCGACCAGCACGGCGTGCCCGACAACCCTCTGCAGGGCCTGTCGATGAACTCCTACCTCTCGCCCGGGCTCGCCGCCGCGTCGGTCCCGGTCGCCGCGGTCTCCCGGCCGGACTCGTTCGGCCTCTACGTGCCGGGCGTCGGCAACCCGGTGCTCGGGCCGATGTACAGCGCGATCGGCGGGCTCGGCGCGCTGCCGACGAGCGATCCCGCGATCGGCCAGGCGCGGCTGGTGGCGACCGAGGTCGACGCGATCCGCACGACGCTGACGCCCTACCAGGGGACCGCGGTCCCGCATGCGACGTCGTACGGGACGGGCGACTTCGGGCGCAAGTTGGAGGTCTTGGCCTCGATGCTCGCCGCCAACGTCCCGGTCCGGGCGGTCGCGGTCGACGCGCCGGGCTCCTGGGACTCGCACTCCGACCAGGCGACCACGCTCGGCCGCGACGTCGAGAGCGCGTTCGACACGCTGCTCGCCTTCCAGCGCGATCTCGAGGCGCGCGGGATCGCGGACCGCGTCCTGATCCACGTCTGGACCGAGTTCGGCCGGCGCCCGCAGGAGAACGCCGGCGGGACCGACCACGGCGCGGCGGGGACGTCGTTCGTCATCGGGACGAAGGCCGCCGGCCAGATGGTCGGCGCGTTCCCGGGGCTGGCGACGCTCGACCCGCAGTCGAACCTGAAGGTCACGAGCGACTTCCGGGGCGTCTACTGCTCGCTGCTGGAGCAGTGGTACGGGGTGGACGCGGGGCCGATCATCCCGGGCGCCGCGTCGTTCGCGCGGCCGGCGGTGGTCGCCGCCTGAGCTACCGCTCGCAGGCGATGCCGTCGTGGTCGGCGTCGAGGCGGTAGTGGTCGTTGCCGACCGAGCGGAACGGGCCGGAGACGTAGTACGGGCCGTTGCCGGAGCCGCCGGCGCAGTCGTAGTCGCTGACGTTGGGCTTGAGGCAGCGGCCCTTGTAGTTGGGGTCGCACTTCTGCTTGGCGACGATCGTGCCGTGGGCGGCGGGCGACGCGAGACCGGCGAGGGCGCACGCGGTCATGGCGAGGATGGTGCGGCGGAAGGACATGAGGCGTCATCCTAAAGCGACGCTCACCAAAACCCGCCCCGCCGATCGTCCAGGATCCGGTGTCTGCCGGAAGACGGCCCGCGCACGATCCGATCGACGCGGGCGCTCGCAGAGGCCTGCGCGATCGCGGTGCTCAACAGCTTCCTCGTCACCCGCGCGGCGACGACCGGCGGCGCGGTCATCGACGCGTTCGCCTACGTGTGGCTGACCGTCTACGTCGCGGCCTTCTTCCCGGCCGCGTGGGCGCCGTTCGGCGTGCTCGTCTCGGCCGTCTTCGGCGCGGCGCTGCTGCTCGCCGACCTGCCCGCGATGTTCACGGCGTGGCTGCTGCTGACGATCTCGGTGCTGACCTCCGGCGCGGTCGTGAGCCAGGTCAGCCGGCTGATGCAGGGGCGCATGAGCACCGACGTGCTGACCGGCGCGCTCAACCGCAGCGGGTTGCAGGAGGCGGCGCGGCGGCTGCACCTGCGCCGCCGGCGCGACGCGAGCGCGGTGACCGTCGCGGCGCTCGACCTCGACGGCTTCAAGGCCATCAACGACGCCGGCGGCCACGCGACGGGCGACCGCCTGCTCGCCGAGGCGACCGCCGTCCTGGACCGCCTGCGCTCCGCCCACCCGGTCGCCTGGTCGGCGGGGATCGCGGACTGGCGCGCCGACCAGACGCTCGCCGAGTGCCTCGAGCCCGCCGACCGCGAGCTCCACGCCGCCAAGCACGCCCGCTGACCGCGCGGCCCCGCGCCTGCGACCATGCGTCGCATGAGCCGCCGCGACCTCCTCCACGTCCTCACCGCCCTCGCGGAGCTCGCCGGCGGCGAGCCCGACGTCCCCGTGCAGATCGCCGCCCTCGACGAGGCCATCGGCCGCGGCCGCGCCGACATGCGCACACCCCTCAACCTCACCTCCCTCGCGGCCGACGGCCTCGTCGTCGCCAACGACGACGGCACCTGGTCGCTGACGGAGGCCGGCGCGCAGCGCCACCGCGAGGACGAGGACTACGCGGGCCGCTAGTCCTCCAAGAACGTCTCGCGCTCGCGGATCATCGCCGCCGAGCCGTCGAGCGCCGCGGCCATCGGCTCGGCACCGGCCGCGCCGACCGCCTCGCGGACGACCTCGCCGCCCAGCTCCAGCGAGCGCGCCAGCCGCAGGATCGGGAACCCGCGCGCCTCGAGGATCCGCGCGAGCCACGTGACCTGCTCGTCAAGCACGACCGCGCCCGCCACATCCAGTGCCGCCCAGTTGAGCAGGTGCTGGTTGTCGTGCTGGCACCACGCGCGGCCGACGGCGCCGTAGACGGCGTCCTCGTCGGGGAACTCGGCGTAGTAGCGGGCGCAGACGGCCTCGGCCAGGGCGTGGAGGTCGAGGTCGGCGGCGCCCGAAACGGGCGATGGCGCCGCGGTCGGCGGCGCCATCCC
>JAOPZG010000083.1 GCA_025964215.1 Conexibacter sp. | reverse complement strand
GGCCGTAGCTGTCGGAGAGCCGCACGACGTCGTCGACCTCGGGCGTCGAGACCTCGAGGACGTCCGCGTCCTCGATGGCCTCGATCGTGTGCACGTCGCCCGGCCGGTTGCGCCACGTGTGGCCCGGCCCGATCTCGAGCTCCACCAGGTCGTCGGCCGAGGTGCCCTTGATGAGCTTCAGCCGCCCGGAGAGCAGGTAGTTGCTCTCGTCCTTCTTGTCGTGGTACTGCAAGGAGAGCCGGTGACCGGCCTCGACGTGCAGGATCTTCCCGGCGTAGCGGTCGGTCAACGCGTACCAGAGCTCATGGCCCCAGGGCTTGTCGACGCGCCGCGGGAGGTCCGCGTCGTCGCTGCTGGTCGGTCGGTCGGTCACCGGATCCACCCTAACTAGGACTTGCTGGCCACGCAGGTCACGTAGTAGTGCTTGCGGACGTAGCGCTTGCCGTCGGTCGTGGTCGCGTGGACCTCGACCGTGAAGCGCCCGCGCGGCAGGCCCTTCAGCGCGACCTTCGTCTTGATGGACTTGCCCTTGAGCGTCTTGATGGTCTTGCCGCGGAGCAGGATCTTGACCGACTTGAAGGTCTTGCCCTTCGGGGCGGCCAGGCTCAGCGCGATGGTCCGGCGGCTGGTGCAGGTCTTCGAGAAGCCGACGACCGAGTTGGCGCTGACGGGCGAGTTCGGCGTCGGCGTCGTGCCCGGCGTGCCGGTGGTCGTGGTGACCGTCGTCGTCGAGCTGGTCGTCGTCCCGCATGTCGCGGCGCGAGCCGTGGCGGGCGCCGCGGTCTCGGTGCCGCTGCCGGCGATGTTGATCCAGTCGAAGCACGGCGTGTTGTCGGTGAAGCGCAGCCAGCCGACGAGCGTGCCGGCGGTGCTGGGCGCGAAGCTCAGGCCGACCGTGCAGGTCGCGGCCGGTGCCAGCGAGGCGCCGGTGCAGCTGTCGGAGGCGACCTTGAAGTCCTTGGCGTCACGGCCGCCGAGCAGGACCTGGCTGAGCTTGAGCACGGCGGTGCCGCGGTTGGTGATCGTCGTGACCTTCGTGGCGCTCGTCGCGCCGACCGGCACGAAGTCGAACGTGATCGGGTTCAGCGACGACGAGAAGACCGGTGCCGTGGCGTCGTCGCCGCTGGAGACCGGAGGATGGGCGAGCGTGCCGGCGGCGACGATGCCGCAGACGAGCGCGAGGAGGATCAGGGGAATTCGGCGCATCAGGCGTCCTTGCGTTGGAGAGGGTCCGGGCACGCGTCGCGACACGCACCGGTTTGCAGTACAGCATGCATGGCGCGTTTCCGCGCGTCCCGGGCGGTCATGCGGCTGCCGCCGCGGACTTCACCGGCGGCGCCGGACGGACGATCCGCGCCGAGGCGCGGCGGCCCAGGGCCATCATCGGCTGCTCGAGGAAGCGGTAGGAGAGCTCGGCCACGAGGACCGAGAGCGCCAGCGCCCCGACGAAGGAGATCACCCGCACGACGGTGCCCGAGCCCGTGGCGTCCCCGAGCACGGCGTAGACGAGCGGGTGCAGGAGGTACAGGGAGTAGCTGATGACGCCGAGGCGCAGCAGCCAGGCGGGGAACGTGCGGTGGCGGAGCGCGAAGGCGGCGCCGAAGACCGCGTACGCGGCGAGGAACGTCGGCGCGAACGACGGGCGGTCGGCCGCGATCGCGCTGGCGACCGTCGTCACCACCGTCGCGGCGGCGAGCAGCGCGGCGCCCTGCCAGGCCGGGATCTCGGCGTGCGCCCAGCGGTAGACGACGGTGCCGGTGAAGAGGCTCGCGAAGAGGACGACGCTGTACCACGGGGCGTAGTAGCCGTTGAAGAGCAGCGGCACGCTGAGCGCGGCGACGACCCCGGCGGCGAGCAGCCCGCCGATCGACCGCCCCCGGACGACGCACGCCGCGGCGGCGGCGGTCGCCAGCAGCAGCAGGCCGACGACCGGGGTCGGCCCGTCGGCGCTGTGCACCGCCAGCGCCGAGGTCAGCGCCAGCAACGTCGCCGCCAGCGGCAGCGAGCGCCGCTGCGCGCCGGCCAGGAACAGGCCCGTGACCATGAGGTAGAAGCCCATCTCGAAGGCCAGCGTCCAGCTCAGGCCCAGCGCCAGCGGCAGCGAGACGAAGGCCTGCATCATGGTGGTGTTGACCGCCGTCGTCACGACCTCGTGCTGGGAGTAGTCCGCCGGGAGCGCGTAGGTGCCCAGCGCATGCAGCACGAGGACGGCCGCGAGCGTCGCCCAGTAGAGCGGGAAGAGCCGGAAGAAGCGGCTGATCCAGAACCGCGCGAGCGAGCCGTGCCGCTCCAGCGAGGCCGGGATGATGAACCCGCTGCAGAGGAAGAAGAGCACCACGCCGAACTGCCCGAAGCGGAAGACGTGGGCGTCGAAGTGGACGAAGCCGCTGATGAGCCCCTCGCCGCGGTGGCCGAAGACGACCGCGAACGCGGCGATGCCGCGCAGGGCGTCGAGGAACTCGAGCCGCGGGGCGCCGGCCGCCGCCCGCTCGTCGACCCGCGCGTCGATGGCGGGGGTGACCGCGGTGGCCACGGTCAGATCTCCGCGGCCGGGACGCCGGCCACCTTGGCGCCGGGCCGGACGTCCTGGTTGACGACGCAGTTGGCGCCGAGGCTCGCGCCGTCGCCGATGCTGACCGGCCCGTAGGCCTTCGCGCCCGGCCCGATGTAGACGCCGTCGCCGACCTGCGGCGCGCCGCCGGCGTGGATGCCGAGCGTCGTGCCGGGGTGGATCGTGCAGCCCGCGCCGACCCTCGCCGCCGGGCTGATCACCAGCGTCCCCCAGTGCGGGAGCTTCAGGCCGGGCCCGCAGACGTTGACCGGGATCGTGTACCCGAGCCGGATCCCGCGGCCCTGGAGCAGCCAGCGCAGGATGCCGCCGGCCAGCGGGCCGCGCGTGTTGGTGGCGTACTCCGCGACGCGCAGCAGGACCTGCCAGCGGGTCTGCGGCTCGCGCACCAGCGTCGCGAGCGGGTCACGGTCGTACCGGTTGAGATCGGCGCGGACCCAGCCGCGGAGATCGCTGAGGTTCTCGATGGGCAAACGCGTCCTCAGGTTGTACCGGGACCGGCTGCCGGATGGCTCCGACCGGCGGTCCTGACCGGACCTACGGCGTGAACTTCACGTTGATGACGTCGCCGTCGCGCATGACGTAGTCGCGGCCCTCGAGCCGCAGCGTGCCGCGCTCGCGCGCGCCGGCGTAGCCGCCCGCCTCGACCAGCGCGTCCCAGCCGATGACCTCGGCGCGGACGAAGCCCTTCTGGATGTCGGTGTGGATCTGGCCCGCCGCGTGCCACGCGGTCAGCCCGTCGCGCAGGTGCCAGGACTGGGCGATCGTGCCCTCGCCCGCGGTGAAGAACGAGTTCAGCCGCAGCAGCGCGAACGCGCCCTGGGCGACGCGGTCGAGGCCGGACTCGCTGACGCCGAGGTCGCCGCGCATCTCGGCCGCGTCGGCGTCGTCCATCTCCGACAGCTCGGCCTCGAGGCGGCTCGAGACCGCCACGACGCCCGCGCCCTGGGCGGCCGCGTGCTCGGCGATCACCGCCGGGACCTCGTCGGAGCCCTCGTCCACGTTGACGACGAAGAGCACCGGCTTGGCGGTCAGCGGCGAGAGGTTGCGCAGCGCGGCGGGCGCCGCGTCCGGGACCGGGATCCCGCGGGCGGGCTTGCCGGACTGCAACGCCGCGATGACCTCGCGCAGCCACCGCTCCTCGGCCGCGGCCTCCTTGTCGCCGCCCTTGGCCTGCTTGGCGACGCGGTCCACGCGGCGCTCGGCCTGCTCGAGGTCGGCGTAGATCAGCTCGGTCTCGATCGTCTCGACGTCGCGCGCCGGGTCGACCGAGCCCTCGGAGTGCAGGATCGAGGAGTCGGTGTGCGCGCGGACGACGTGGACGATCGCGTCGGTCTCGCGGATGTTGGCCAGGAACTTGTTGCCGAGGCCCTCGCCTTCCGACGCGCCCTTGACCAGCCCGGCGATGTCGTGGAAGGCGATCGTGTCCCACACGATCTCCGAGGACTTGAGCAGGTCGGCGACCTGCACCATGCGCTCGTCGCGCACCGGCACGATCGCCACGTTGGGCTCGATCGTGGTGAACGGGTAGTTCGCCGCCTCCGCGCCCGCCTTGGTGAGGGCGTTGAAGAGCGAGGACTTGCCCGCGTTGGGCATGCCGACGATGCCGACCTTCATCGGGTGGCTCCTGAGACGAGGGTGCCGAGCGTGGCGCCGGCGAGGATGTCGGACGGGTAGTGCACGCCGAGGTAGACGCGCGTGGCGGCCATGACGGTCGCCAGCGGGTAGACGGCGCGCGCGCCGAGCAGCGGCGCGTAGGCGCGCGCGGCGGCGAACGAGGACGCCGCGTGCGCCGAGGGGAAGCTCAGCTGCGTCGGCGTCCGGATCAGCTGCGGCGCGCCCGCGAGCACGGGGCGGCGGCGGCGCACGACGTTCTTGACCAGCAGGTTGAGGACGTAGGTGCGGCCGATCGCGCGCAGCCCGCGGTTCCAGGCGTCGCGGCGGGGCGCGTCGAGCGCCGCGCCGGCGGCGCCGAGCGCCAGCCACAGCGCGGCGTG
>JAOPZG010000073.1 GCA_025964215.1 Conexibacter sp. | reverse complement strand
GCGTTGACGGTCGACGCGGCGATCCGCTCGCCGCCGGCGATCGTCTCGCCGGTCGCGCGACCGCCCGACGACGTGATCGACTCCACGCGCGCGCCCGTGCGGACCTCGCCGCCGAGCGACGCGAGGTAGCCGACCAGCGCGTCCGCGAGACGACCGGCGCCGCCGCGCGGGCTCGGCCACCCGACCGCGTGGCCGAGCAGGTTCAGGTACGCCGCCGCGATCGCGCTCCCGGGCCGCCCCGGCGGCGTGTCGCCGTGCATCGCCGAGCCGTGCAGCCACGCCCGCGCGCCGTCGCCCGCGAACAGCCGCTTGGTGAGGTGCTCGGAGGTCTCGGGCAGCAGCCGCGTGAAGCCGGCCAGGCCGAGCGGCCCCATCGACCGCAGCAGCTTCAGCGGGCCGCCGACCGGCGGGAAGCCGGCGAGCATCGTCGCCCGCAGCGCCGGCCACGCGTCGAGGTACGGCGTCGCGAACTCCGCCCACGCGTCGCCGTCGCCGGCACTCGTCGCGTTGAGCGAGGAGACGGTCTCCGCGACGTCGCGGTAGAGCACCGGCGCCGGGCGGTCGTCGGGCAGCGGCGTCGCGTAGCACGCGGCGGGGTGGACCCACTCGAGGCCGTGGTCGGCCAGCGGCATCCGCCCGAAGACCGGCGACGCGGCGCCCGCCGGGTAGACGGAGGAGAAGACGTCGTGGTGGAAGCCGGGCAGCGTCAGCTCCTCGGTGCGCACGGCGCCGCCGGGGCGGTCGGAGGCCTCGAGCACGACGACCGACCGGCCCGCCTCGGCGAGCCGGATCGCCGCGGCGAGCCCGTTCGGCCCGCTGCCGATGACGACAGCGTCGCTCAAGCGATCGCCAACGCCAACTGGTGGAGCATGCTCAGCCGCGTGACCTCGCCCTGGCCCCAGAACGCGTGCTGCGCGTCGCGGCCGGCGATCCGGTAGGCGCGATCGAGGTGCCATGGCATCGGGTCCCACGTCCCCGCGGCCTTCACCCACGCCGTGCCGTCAGGCATGGTGTACAACAACAGCCGGTTGTGGCCGTTGCCCATGAAGTGGCCCTGGTGCGTGGTGAGGTCGAAGCCGACCAGCGGCGTCCCGCCCTCCGGGACCGCGGGCGGCTCGTCGTCGCCGTAGCGCGCCAGGCCGTCCTCGAGCGCGGCGAACCACGCGGCGAGCGCGGCCGGGTCGTCCGGCGTCACGAGGTCGGTGATCGTCACGTACCCGCGCGTGAAGATCGGGCGGCCGGAGTCGGTGCCCGCGGCGACCTCGATCTCGAACGTCTGCCCGGCCAGCCCGCCCTCGCGCAGCGGCGTGAAGCGGCCGATCTCGCTGGCGTAGTCCGGCCACGTCTCGGGCTTGGTCAGCGCGCCGATGACGGCTTCGGCCGACGGCATCGCGACCGGCGGGTAGGTGTGCCACGTCTGCTCCTCGAGCGGCGCGCTCTCCGGGGTCAGCTCGCCGAGGCGGGCCAGCACGTGGCGGCGCTCCGGGTTGTAGGCGTCGCAATCCTCGACGGTCTCGAACGCGATCCCCCAGCCGCGGCGCGCGTCGTCGGCGTAGGCCGCCGGGAACCAGTCGCCGAGCAGCCGCGCCGCGCCCTCCTCGAGCTGCCGGCGCGACAGCGTGCCCCGCGCCGAGCGGTCGGTCTGGAAGCGCTCCGACCCGTAGGCCTTGTGGAAGGCCGCGAGGTCGGAGAGGTGCAGCCGCCGCTGCGTGTCCTTGTTGTACCAGTAGGTCGTGAGGATCGAGAAGGCGAGCCGGAGGTCGTCGACCTCGCGCTCGTCCACCGCGCGGCGGTAGTACGCCGCGTTGAGGAAGTCGGTGACCCACGCGGCCGCGTCGCGGCCGGCGATCGAGGAGCCCGTCATGCGCGCGAAGCGCAGCGGCCCGCTGCGCGGGACCTCGCGCTGCCCGGCCTCGACCTCGGCGGCGTCGAGGTCGTCGAGGTGGTCCGGGAGCTCCTCGTCGGTGACGGTGGGCGGGCTGGGCTGCTGCGGGGTCATGTGCTGCTCCTTGCTGGCGTTCTCTGGGCTCTCCTCCATGGTGCGCCTCCCACCAGCGTTCCACATCCGGCCTACCCGCCCCACGGGCTCCGTAGAAACCCGCATCACACCGGCGAGTAGGGATCCATCGCCAGCGCGGTGCGCGCGGTCGCCCAGTCGGTCGGGAGGCGGACGTCGATCGCGACGTGCTCGGCGCCCGCGTCGGGCTCCGGGGCGTCCTCGCCCTCCTCCAGCCACGCCGACAGGTACTTGCCGTCGACCTTGCGCGCCGCCGACCACAGCACCGGCGCCGGGGCGGGGTCGGCGCCCTCTGCGCCGTGCAGCTCGTGCTCCAGCTTGTGCGCGGTCCGGAAGCCGGTCAGCAGGCGACCGCGCAGGACCGGGCGCCACGGCTCGGGCAGGACGTCGGCGCCGGCGCGCGCGGCGATCAGCAGGGCGATGGCGTCGGCCTGCTGGCAGGCCAGCCCGCCCTGCTTGACCGGGAACGTCGTGCCGTCGCCGGCCGCGAAGACGTCGCGCAGCCCGCGGACCGCGCCGTGCTGGTCGACCGGGATGAAGCCGCCGGCGTCGGCCGGGATCCCGGGCAGCGCCGGGCCCTCCATCGTCGGCAGCGCGACCGTGCGCTCCTCGGCGAGCGGGAGGCCGAGCGGCGCGTCGAGGAGCTGGCCGTGCTCGTCGACCGACACGTAGGTGTCGCCCGCGAACGCGATGCCGGCGTCGTCGAGCAGCGCCTGCACCGCCTCCTGCGCGCCCGGGCCGAAGATCGCCAGCGGCGCGCTCTCGGGCGAGACGATCCGCAGCTGGGCGCTCTCGACGCCCATGCCGCGGACGTCGGCCGCGGTCTGGAGCGCGAGCTCGTAGAGCGGCAGCGCCCACGTGACGCCGGGCGGGACGACGAAGGCCACCGACGTGGTCCAGCCC
>JAOPZG010000068.1 GCA_025964215.1 Conexibacter sp. | reverse complement strand
GCCCGCAGCGCGGCGTCGTCGAGGCGGTCGAGCGCGGCGGCGGCGGCCGCCGGATCGCGCGGGACCGCGAAGCCCGTCTCGCCCTCGACCATCGTCTCCGGGATCCCGCCGTCGGCGGCGACCACGACCGGCGTCCCGCACGCCTGCGCCTCGAGCGCGACGAGGCCGAGCGGCTCGCGCTTGGAGAGGTACAGGAGCGCCTGCGCGGTGGCGTAGAGCTCGTGCAGCTCGGCGTCGCTGATCGCGGTGCGGATGGAGAGCTCCACGCCCGCCGCCTGGGCGAGCCCGTGCAGCCGCGCCTCCTCCGCGCCGTCGCCGCGGCCGGCCACGACGACCAGCGGGCGCCGCACCGCCGCGCGCCCCACGGCCTCGATGACGAGGTCGTGGCCCTTGGTCGGGATCAGCGTCCCGACGCTCAGCACGTGGCCGGCGGGCGCGGCGTCCAGCGGGCCGAACCCGGCCGGGACGCCGAGCGCGACGACGTCGGCCTCGCGGCCGTAGGCCGCGGCGATCGTGCCGGCCGTGTAGCGGGAGTTCGTCACGAGGCGGTCGGCGCCCAGCGCGGCGATCCGGTCCAGCCGGCGCTCCTGGCCGTGCAGCGGCCCGTAGAGCGAGCGCGTCGCCGGGTTGCGGCTCTCGAGCGCGGCGTCCTCGTAGTCGGCGCGCCGCGGCTCGTCGCAGAAGTACAGCGACGGCACGGCCGTCCAGGCGATGCCCGGCGGGCCCTGGAGGATCGAGCACGGGTTGGCGAGGACGACGTCGGCGCCCGAGCGGCTCACGACGCCGGCGACCCGGCGCCACGCCGCCGTCAGCAGGGCGACGTCCAGATAGCGCAGCGGCGGGCGGGCGGCGCGCGGGGCCTCGGGCGCGAGCGCCTTGTAGGGCACGCGGATCGCGTTCCCGGTCACCGCGACCGACGAGCTGAAGCAGACCTCCACGACGTCCTGATCGAACGCCCGCACCTGCTCGGAGAGCCGGCGCCAGGCACCGCCGCGGCTCAGGTTGTGGACGACGGCTACCCGCACGAGGGGCCCATGGCGAGACGGCCGGCGAGACGGGTGCGGGGAGGCTCGGCGGCGATGGCGCGCAGTGTATCCGCGGGATCAGCGGCGCTTGGCGCGCGGCACGGTCGCCGCCTGGGCCTGGGAGCAGGCCGGGTGCGCGTCGAGCATGGCGAACGTCGCGACGTCGTTGCCGAGGTAGAAGAGCCACGTGGCGTTGTCGCCCAGGGAGGCCGGGTCGAGGTTGCGGTCGAACCAGGACTCGACGTGGTCGAACTGGCCGCCCGCGCCGCGCAGGGCGGGCCGGCAGTCGCCGGCGGCGGCGAGGCTGGCCGTGACGAAGGGGAACGAGAGGTCCGAGCCGGGGTGACGACTGCCGTCGCTCGTGTCGAGGTTCCAGCTGTCGTCGACGCGCTTGAGCAGGGTGTTCGTCAGGACGTTCGCCAGCCGCAGCGCGCGGGCGTCGCCGAGCATCAGCCACATCCGCGTCGCCAGGCTCGACTGCAGCTGGGTGTAGTGGGCGTCGAAGCCGGGCGTCGCGCCCGCCTCGACGAGGTAGCCGGCGCCGTCGGCCCAGTCGGCGCGCTTGGGCGCCTTGGTGAAGCGCAGGCCGTAGGCCTTCCAGCGCTCCGGCGGGTGCAGCGTGAAGTCCCAGGAGCGCTCGAAGGCCTGCTGCAGATCGGCGTCGCCGGTCGCCTGCGCCGCCAGCCCGAGGGTCAGCGTGGTGCCGAGGTTGATGTTGCCGTTGACGTAGTAGGTCGTCATGTCGGCGTCGATCAGGTAGTGCGCGGCGGCGCGCAGCGACCGTGCCCAGCGCGCCGAGGTCGCGGCCGAGACCTGGCCGTCGAGCAGGTGGGCGACCGTGCCGATCTGCACGCCGGCGAACTCGGTCTCGATCCCGTCGGACTTCGACGGGTCGACCGCGTTCGGGAAGGAGCCGCTGGGCAGCTGCGTGGCGATGAAGCGATCGACGGTCTGGCGGGCCAGGTCGCGGAAGTGGGTGCCGCGCTCCGGGAAGCGCGTGGCGATCGTCGCGGCGGCGACCGCGCCGCCGAGCACGCAGCGCTTGCAGCTGTCGTCGCCGAGGTGCCAGCGCCCGTCGCTCTCGTACAGCGGGTCGGTCGCGCTCGACTGCCGGGTGAGCTCGTCGAGCTTGCCCTCCAGGAAGACGGCGGCGGAGTCCGACACCACGGCGGTCCGGGTGGTCTGGGCCTGGGACTGCGTGACGCAGCCCAGGCTGAGCATCGACAGCACCAAGCCACACAGGAGCATGCGAAGGAGGGGGCGGGGGAACGTCGCCATATCCCGGACATCGGCCGGGGGCGAGCCGCCTAACACCATCCCACCACAAGGTGGACGAACGTCGTCGCGAACGCTTCGGACGCCCGGTCGGAGATGCGCTGGACCAGGCGTCGACACGGTCCGGACGGCGACGGAAGTCTGCGACACTACGGCCTCGCGTCGCCCCGATCCCCACCGCCAGAGCTGACCCCCATCCCCGCATCCTTGAGAGACCGGCGGCGCGTCACCGCCGTCGTCGACGAGCTGGCCGCGCGGCCGCTGTACGTCATCGCGGCCCTGCTCGTCATCTACGTCGCCGTCGCCTACCTCACGACGGGCTCGCTGCTGGACCGCACCGACGAGCCCGGCTACCTGGGCTTCGCGGATCGCCTGACCCACGGCGAGTACGCCGTCCGCGACGGCAACCCCACCGACTTCCTGTGGCGCGGCCCGGGCCTGCCGCTGCTGCTCGCGCCGTTCGTGGCGATCGGCACGCCGGTCGAGCTGATGCGGCTGCTCGGCCCGCTGATGCTGGCGCTGTCGGCGTTCCTGCTCTTCCGGCTCCTGCGGACCTGGACCAGCCCGCGCGTCGCGATGGTCGTCACGCTCGGCTACGGCCTCTACTTCCCGCTCTGGCGGACGCTGCCGCGCCTGTTCACCGAGCCGCTGGTGCTCGCGCTCACCACCGGGGCGATGCTCTGCTTCGTCCGCGCCGCGCGCCGGCCGCGCGGCGGGTGGGTCGAGGTCGTCGCCGCCGGCCTGATGATCGGGTTCCTCACGCTGACGCGCGTGGAGAACGGCTACGCGGTCATCGTCACGCTGCTGGCCTGCCTCGCCTGGTGGGCGCTGACGCGCAACCAGGTCGCCCGCAAGGGCGCGGCCATGGCGGCCGTCGCCTTCGCCGTCTGCATCCCGTGGCTGGCCTACACGCACCACGAGACCGGCAAGAGCCTCTACTGGGGCAACTCGGGCGGCCTCTCGCTCTACTGGATGGCCTCGCCCTTCTCGGAGGACCTCGGCGAGCCGCACACCGACGCGGAGGTCGCCAAGAGCGCCTACCTGGCGCAGCACCGCCCGTTCTTCGCGGCGCTGCCCAAGGAGCCGGTCGCGCGCGACGCGGCGCTCCGCCACGAGGCCAAGACGCAGATCGGGAAGCACCCGCTGCGCTACGCGCGCAACGTCGCGGCGAACTTCTCCCGGCTCTGGATCCACTGGCCCTACAGCTTCGGCCAGGGCACGGCCACGTTGCTGCTGTTCGCCGTGCCCGGCATCCTCCTGTTCTCCATGGTGGTCCTGAGCCTGTTCACGTTGGCGCGCCGGAGGACGTTCGACGTCGCGCTGGTCCCGTTCGCCGTCTTCTCGGCGATCGCCTTCGCCGTCCACCTCGCCGCGGCCGGCTACCCGCGGTCGATCTGGCCGCTGGTGCCGTTCATGGCGGTGCTGGCGACGCTCGCCTGGGAGGCGCACAGCCGCTCCCGCCCACCCGTGGAGGCCGTCTGATGAGCATGGTGAGCGGACGCTGGGAGCCGCTGCGCATCGCGGTGATGGCGATCTGCGCGCTCGGGATCGTCCTCGCCACGACCGGCCTGGTCGCCGACCACCTCTTCGCCCAGCCGACGACGGCCAAGTACTACATGACGGTCCTCGTCCCGGCGGTCGGCGCGCTCACGTGCCTCTCGGCCCGGCCACTGCGCGTGCTGGTCGCCGCGGCGATCGTGCTCGGCCCGTTCGCGATGACCTCGACGCTGCGCGACGTCACGCTCTCGCCGCTCGGCATCCTGCTCGCGGCCGCCGCGATCGTGGCCGCCTACCAGCGCCGCCCCGCCGTCCGGCTCACGAGCACGAGCCTCGTCGTCGCGCTCGTGCTCGCGCTGCTCGCGCCGGCCGTCCTGCTCGGCGCCGGGCAGAGCCACTACGTCGTCTGGCTCGCCGGCACGTTCGTGGCCGGCTGGCTCGCCTTCGTCCTCGCCACCGAGCCCGGCGGCGCGCGCTACGTCGTCTCGTGGGTCGTCGTCGCCGGCGCCGTGCAGGCCGTGCTGGCGGTCTTCGAGAGCACCCGCGGCGTCCAGCTGGCGCTGCACTCGCAGGGCGGCGAGGCGGCGGCCACGACCTTCGCCTTCGGCGACAACTACTTCCGCCCCGAGGGGGCGCTGCCGGACCCGATCAGCCTCGGGAACGTGCTCGCGTTCGTCCTGCCGCTCGGCGTCGGGCTGGCCGCGACCGCGCTGAAGCGCCGCGAGGGCGTGGCGTGGACGCTCGCCACCGGCCTCATCGCCCTCGGCCTGCTGCTCACCTACTCGCGGCTGAGCTGGGTCGGCGGGACGCTCGGCGTCGCCGTCGCCGTGCTCGCGATGCCGCCGCGGATCCGGTTCGTCTCGGCCGTCACGGCGCTCGCGGGCCTGCTGGTGATCGTCCTGCTCGGGCTGACCGTCGCCGGGCCCACCGTGCGCGAGCGCTTCTCCTCGATCGCCGACCCGACCGCGACGACCAACCGGACCTTCAAGGGCGACCGCGAGCGCGAGCAGATCTGGAGCTCGTCGCTGGACGTGTTCCGCGCGCAACCGGCCACCGGCATCGGGTTCGGGAAGCTGCAACCCGCGCTCGGCGAGCACCTGGCGGGCTCGCCCGCCGGGCTCCACGCGCACTCGCTCTACTTCCAGATCCTGGCGTCGGCCGGGATCGCCGGCGCCGTCGCGCTCTTCCTGCTCATCGCGCAGCTGGCGCGCACGATCGGGACCGGGCTGCGCCGCGATCGCGCCGTCCACGCGGCCTACCTCGGCGCGCTGGTGGCGATGCTGCTGCCGTGGCTGACCGACACCACGGCCCGCTTCGCCCAGGTCACCGTGTTCTACGCGTTCACGTTCGGCGCGATGCTCGCCGCCCGCGCGGTCGGCCGGCGCGCCGAGGCGCGGGTCCCGGTGCG
>JAOPZG010000049.1 GCA_025964215.1 Conexibacter sp. | reverse complement strand
CGACGTCGCGCGCTCGCCGCACGTCCCGGGCGCGTCCGACAACGCCACCGGCGTCGCCGCGGTCCTCGCCCTGCTCGCCGACCCGCCGCCGGACGTCACGCTCGTCGGCGTCCTCTGCGGCTGCGAGGAGTCCGGGATGGACGGCATGCGCGACTGGCTGCGACACGAGGGCCGCGCGCTGAACCCCGACCTCGTCCTCTGCCTCGACACGCTCGGGGCCGGAACGCCGATCGTCCTGCGCGCCGAGGCGACGCTCCTGCCGCACGCCTACGCGCCGGAGGACCTCGCGCTGGTCCCGGACGACGTCCCGCGCTGGCGCATCGGCGGCTGGACCGACGCGATCCTCGCGCGCTTCGCCGGCCTGCCGACGATCTCGCTGCTCTCGATCGGCCCCGACGGCGCCTTCACGAACTACCACCGCGCGACCGACACCACCAACAACGTCGACTGGCGCTCCGTCGAGGACTGCCTCGCCCTCGCCCGCGAGATCGTCGAAGCGCTCAGCGCCCGCTGAACTCCGGCTGCCGCTTCTCCGCGAACGCGCGGGTCCCCTCGCCGAAGTCCTCCGACCGCGCGCAGAGCTCCTGCGCGGCGACCTCGGACTCCAGGGAGGCGCTGAGCGTCGGCTTCGCGACGCCGTCGAGCAGCCGCTTCGCCAGCGCGACCGCCCGCGGCGCGCACGCCAGCAGCTCGCTCACGAGCTGGTCGGTCGCCGCGTCGAGCTCCTCCGACGGAGCGACGCGATTGACCAGCCCGATCCGCTCGGCCTCGGTGCCGTCGATGATCTTCGAGGCCATGATCAGCTCCTTCGCGCGGCCGAGCCCGACGACGCTCGGCAGCCGCGACGAGCCGCCGACGTCCGGGACCAGCCCGACGCGCGTCTCGACCAGGCCGATCACCGCGTCGCTCGCCATCACGCGCAGGTCGGCGGCCAGCGCCAGCTCCATCGCCCCGCCGATGCACGCGCCGTGGATCTGCGCGATCGTCGGCTTCGGCATCTCCTCCAGCAGGTTCCACGTCTCGAGGATCGGGCGGCGCGAGGCGCGCAGCCGGCCCGGGTCGGCGGCGAGCGCGCCGAGGAAGTTGACGTCCATCCCGCTCGAGAACATCGGCCCGGCGCCGCGCACGACGACGCAGTGGACGGCGTCGTCGTCGGCCGCCGCGTTGAGCGCGTCGCGCAGCCCGAGGACCAGCTCGTCGTTGAAGGCGTTGCGCTTCTCCGGGCGGTTGAGGACGACGTGGCGGACCGCGCCGCGGTCCTCGGTCTCGACGATGGGCATGCCGGGACTGTACGTGGCCGGTTAGGGTCCCGCGCCATGGCCGAGATCAAGAGGGTTGGAATCGTCGGATGCGGGCTCATGGGTCACGGGATCGCACAGGTCGTCGCGACCGCCGGCTACGACGTCACCGTCCGCGAGGTGGATGACGCGACCTTGGCGAAGGGCCTCGGGAAGATCGAGAAGCAGCTCGCCCGCGCGGTCGAGAAGGGCAAGTCGAGCCAGGAGGACGCCGACGCGATCCGCGGGCGCCTGACCGGCACCACCGACTACGCCGACCTCGCCGACTGCGACCTCGTCCTCGAGGCGATCACCGAGGACCTCGCGCTCAAGCTGGAGCTGTGGAAGGAGCTCGATCAGGTCGTCAAGCCCGAGGCGCTGTTCCTCACCAACACCTCCTCGCTCGCCGTCATCGACCAGGCCGCGTCGACCTCGCGCCCCGCGTCCTTCGCCGGCCTGCACTTCTTCAACCCGGCACAGGTCATGAAGCTCGTCGAGGTCGTCCGCGGCATCACGACCTCCGATGAGACCTTCGACGCGGCGCTCGCGTTCGCCAACACCTTGGGCGGCAAGACGCCGATCCCGACCAAGGACAAGGCCGGGTTCATCGTCAACCGGTTGTTGGTGCCCTACATGGTCGACGCGATCCGCGCCTACGAGGAGGGCGTCGGCACGATCTCGGAGATCGACGCCGCGATGAAGGCCGGCGCCGGCCACCCGATGGGCCCGCTCGCGCTCTGCGACCTCGTCGGCAACGACACCGTCGGCGCGATCGCCGAGGTCCTCTTCACCGAGTTCCGCTCCGGCCGCTTCGCGCAGCCGCCGCTGCTGCGCAAGATGCTCGCCGCGGGCTGGTACGGCCGCAAGTCCGGTATCGGGTTCTACGACTACTCGGGCGAGACGCCGGTCGAGAACCCCGGGTTGGCACGGTAGGCCGCGTTTGCGAGGTTGGCGGTCGGGCACCGCTATAGGTATGAGCTTGACCTCTTCCACCGTCCCGACCGTCACCCTCAACGACGGCGAGCAGATCCCGCAGCTGGGCTTCGGCGTCTTCCAGGTCCCGCCGGAGGACACCGCCGACGTCACGACCCGCGCCCTGCTGGCCGGCTACCGCCACGTCGACACCGCCGCCGCGTACCGCAACGAGGCGGGCGTCGGCCAGGCGGTCCACGCCGCGGGCCTGCAGCGCGACGACGTCTACATCACGACCAAGTGCTTCAACGACGACCACGGCTTCGACCAGGCCAAGCGGGCGCTCCACGAGAGCCTCAAGCGCCTGGAGATGGAGCACGTCGACCTGTACCTGATCCACTGGCCCGTCCCGTCGGCCGACAAGTACGTCGAGACGTGGAAGGCGCTCGTGGAGCTCCAGCAGGAGGGGCTGACGCGCTCGATCGGCGTCTCGAACTTCCAGCCCGCGCACCTCGAGCGGATCATCGCCGAGACCGGCGTCACGCCGGCCGTCAACCAGATCGAGCTGCACCCGTACTTCCAGCAGGTCGGGCTGCGGCGCGAGCACGGCGAGCACGGGATCGTCACCGAGGCCTGGTCGCCGCTGGCCCAGGGCAAGGTGCTCGAGGACGCCGCGCTGGTCGAGATCGCGGAGGCGCACGGCGTCACCACCGGCCAGGTCGTCATCCGCTGGCACCTGCAGCTCGGCAACGTCGTCTTCCCGAAGTCGGTGACGCAGGAGCGCATCGAGCAGAACTTCGACGTCTTCGGCTTCACGCTGACCGACGCGCAGATGGACGCGATCGCCGCGCTCGACGCCGGCGTCCGCACGGGGCCGGACCCGGACACCTTCGTCCGCCCGTAGGGCAGGATCGCGGCGCCCCGCGGCGAAAGCCGCGGGGTGTCATCCCAGTCAGCGTTCGTGAGCAGCTTGCGTCCGAAGCCGTTTCGCGGGGACGTGGTCGCCGCGGGGGTCGTGGTGCTCGCGACGCTCGTGTGGACGGTGGTGGTGCGGTTCGCGGCGTGGGAGGACGGCGTGCAGCTGGCCGTCGCCGTGGCCGCTTGGGGGTTCGTGGCCGCGATGGCCATCCTCGCGCCGCTGGAGGGCGAGGCGCCGCGCGCCTACCAGTCGGTGCTCTACGTCGCCTCGATCGTGCTGTTCGTCGACGTGGTCGCCCAGCTCAGCTTCGTGCTGGGGTCCGGCGCCCTGCAGTCCTCGGGCACCGCGACGTGGGCACTTGCCGCGATCGCGGCGTACGCGCTGGGCTTCGCCGTGCGGCGCAACAGCGCGGTCTGCACGCTGGTCGGGTCGCTTGCCGCGGCAGGCGCGGTGCTCGCCGCCGTCGACTGGATCTTCTCGCCCGACGGGGTCCCGACGTTCCGCTGGGTGCTCGCGGCGTTGACGGTGGTCTTCGGCGTGCTCGCGATCGGCCAACGCGACCGCCGCCCGCGCCACGGGGTGGCGCTGATCGAGGTCGCCGGCTCAGCGGTCCTGGCGATCGCGGGCACGTTCGTCGCTGGGATCGTCTTCGGCGACGCCGATGTCGGGACCGCGCCGAGCGCCGGCTGGGGCTGGGAGCTCCTGATGCTCGCCGCGGGCTTCGGCCTGATCGCCTACAGCTCCGTCGATCGCCAGCCGGGCCCCGCCTACCTCGGCGTCCTCAACCTCGTCGCGTTCACCCTCCTCACCTTGCTCGACGACTCCAGCCCGACCTTCCTCGGCTGGCCGCTCGTCCTGGCGCTGATGGCGGCGTTCCTGCTGACCATCGGCCTGCGGCCGACCACGCCGGCACCGCCGGCGCCGGACGTCGACGCGCCGGAGCCGCCACCGCTGCCGCTGCGCTAGGCGCGGTTGGGGCGCAGGCGCGCGGCGAGGAAGATCGCGGTCGCGATCGGCATCAGCACCAGCAGCCCGAGGGCGACCACGGTCAGCGACGACGTGCCGCTCCCGCCGTCGCAGCCCAGCGCGGCGCCGGAGGTGAAGATGTCCGCGCCGCCGAACCCAGCGGGGCCGTAGCAGGTCGTCGTCCCCCCGACGGAGGCGATGCCGAGGGCGAAGACGCCCCCGAGCAGCCCGCCCGGAAAGACCAGCGTCCCCACCAGCTTGTCGCCGACGCTCCAGCGCGGCGAGGCCCACAGCAGGACGACGCCGACGAGCCAGCCGGCGCCGGCGACGAAGCCGCCGAGGAGCAGGAGGACGATCGCCGCCGGCGCCCGCCACGACGGCTCGGCGGCGGGC
>JAOPZG010000045.1 GCA_025964215.1 Conexibacter sp. | reverse complement strand
GCGGCCTCGTAGGCGCGCTTGGCCTGCCCCTGGATCTCGGCCTCGCCGACGATCATGGACTCCAGGCCCGAGACGACGCGGTAGAGCTGGCGCGCGGCGTCGCAGTTGCGCGGCGCGTACATCGCGTCGGTCAGCTCCGTGGGTCGCGTGCCGGCGCGCTGGGCCAGGCGGCCGAGCAGCTCGGTCTCGGCGCCGACGGGGTCCCCGACGAGGTAGATCTCGGTGCGGTTGCAGGTGGAGATCGCGACGGCCTCGCGGATGGCGTCGGTCTCGACCAGCTCGCGGCAGAGCGCCTGCGCCTCCTTGGCGGTCAGCGCGAGCCGCTCGCGGACGGCGACCGGCGCGGTCTTGTGGGAGATGCCGAGGCAGAGGAGCTCGCTCGTGCTCATGCCGGCGTCTCCACGCGCTCGGGCGCCTTGGCGGCCGCCTCGTCGTCCACGAGCTCGTTGATCTCGACCACGTAGCGCTGCACCTTGACCAGCTTGTAGGCCATGATCCCGACGTAGATCAGCAGCAGCGCCAGGAACACGAGGTAGGCCGCGGCGACGTAGCCGGCGTTGTCGGGGAGCGTGGTCGAGGCGAGCATCTCAGCGGACCTGCAGTTCGGGAGCGGCGGAGCGACGGGCGCGCGCACCGTCGTCGTCGCCGAGCTTGCGCTTCAGCGCGCGCAGCTGGGCGACGGTGCTCTTGTGGGTCATCTCGTACTGCCAGAGCAGCACGTACAACAACGTCATGCCGACCATGCACACCAGGAACGCGGTCGCCATGTGCGGCGGCAGGTTGCCGGTGCGGTCGAAGGTCCGCGGGTGCACGGTCTGGGTCGCGGCGCGGACCGCGACGAAGTTCAGCGGGACGAACGCGCCGGCGGTGATCGCGAAGACCGAGGCGTAGCGCGACTGGCGCTCGCGATCCTCGATCGAGAAGCGCAGCGGCGTGTAGGTCGCGTAGAGCACGAATACGATAAGGAAGCTGACGAGCGTAGGCTCGTCCCACACCCACCAGTGGACCCACGACGCCTTTGACCAGATGGCTCCGGTGAGCAGGACGCCGACGCCGAGGATGAACGAGACGTGGATCGCGACGTAGGAGCGCAGGTCCCACTTCGACTCGTTGGTGCGCAGGTGCATGACCGCGCAGATCCCGGCGAAGACGAAGCCGCAGAGCGCGACGATCGCCATCGGGACGTGGAGGTAGAAGATCTTCTGGACGAAGCCCTGGTCGGCGTCCATGGGCGCGTAGAACGCGGCCAGGGAGTACCCGGTGATCATGGTGACCACGGTCGCGACGGACAGCGTGAGAAGGCGGTTGCCGGACATCTGGCGTCTCCTGAGCTCGGACCGGCCCACCCTCAGTCCTCGAGCAGGAAGTCGAAGACGGCGTAGGCGAGAAGCCCGAACACGAGATCATAGAGCGCGAGGATGGCCAGCCAGCGTCCGGGGAGCGCCTGGGCGCCCGCCAGCGCGAACGTGGGCGCGAGCGCCTTCGCCGTCCCGATCACCACGGGCAGCAGCAGCGGGAGCGCGATCAGGGGCACGATCAGGTCGCGCGCGCGGGTCTGGATGGCGAGCGCGCCGACCAGCGTGCCGACGACGGCGATGGCGACGTCGGCCAGCAGGAGGACCAGGACGGTCTGGCCGAGCGCCGCGCCGGTGAGGTCGGGATCCAGGAGCATCAGGGCGAACGCGGGGACCGCGATCAGCTCGAGGACCACCAGGAACGCGCCGAGCGCGATCGCCTTGGCGATCAGCATGGCGGTGCGATCGACGGGGGCGAGCAGGAAGCCGTCGAAGCCCGCCTCCTCCTGGTCGGCGACGAAGAGGCGGTTGATGCCGAGGATCGCGCTGAAGAGCAGCGTCACCGTGAGGACGCCGGCGGCGAGCGGGCCGTCGACGCTGTTGGCCTGGAGGCTGAAGTGGAAGACGATCAGCGTGGTGACGCTGAAGAGCGCCATCGCGGGGATGACCTGGAAGGTGCGGAGCTCGAGGCGCAGCTCCTTGCGCAGCAGGGCGCCGATGGCGGCGCGGGTGGAGGTCATCGGTACAGGGCTCCGATGGCGTCGCGGTCGACGTCCGCCGCGGGCGCCAGCAGCTCGGTCCGGCCGGCGCGCAGGCCGAGGGCGAGGTCGGCGCCCTGGAGCCCGCCGACGGGGTCGTGGCTCGTGACCACCCGCGTGCGGCCGGAGGACGCGCCGATCAGCGGCTCGACGAGCTCGGCGGCGTGCGGGTCGAGGTTCGCGGTCGGCTCGTCGAGGAGCAGCAGCTCGGGGTCGTGCAGGACGCAGCGGGCGACAGCGGCGCGCAGGACCATCCCGCGCGAGTAGGTGTGGACGGGGTCGTCGGCGCGTGCCGCGAGGCCCACGGCGTCCAGCAGCGCCTCGACCCGCTCGGGCGCCACGCCGTGCAGGCGGGCGTGGAAGCGGAGGTTCTCGCGGGCGGTGAGGTCGCGGTACAGCAGCGAGGCGTGGCCGAGCAGCCCGACGCGCCCCCGGACCGCCCACCCTTCGCCGGGCAGCGCGTGGCCGAGGACGCGGGCCGTCCCGGCGTGCGGGCGCAGGAGGGTGGCGAGCACGCGCAGCAGCGTCGTCTTGCCCGCGCCGTTGGGGCCGAAGACGACCAGCGTCGCGCCCGCGTGCAGCGTCAGGGACACGTCGGCCAGCGCCTCGCGCTCGCCGTAGCGGCGCGTCAGGCCCTGCAGCTCGATGGCCGGGGCCGCCGCCGATGCCGGCGCTGGCTCTCGGGCCGGCGCGGTCAATGACCGGGTCCGCCGTGCTCGCGCTGCAGCGTTCCGACGGCGTGCCGGAGCACCGGGGCGACGACCGGGAAGAGCTGTGCGACCGCCTTCGGGCTGCCGGGGAAGTTGATGATCAACGTGCGGTGGGCGATC
>JAOPZG010000003.1 GCA_025964215.1 Conexibacter sp. | reverse complement strand
CCTCGCGCTGCTCGACGATGTCGCCGAGCGGATCGGCGCGGTGCACGAAGGCGAAGCAGCCCTTCAGCCCGGTGATGCTGATCCAGTTCTCGTTGTAGGTCTTCGGGTAGATGTCGGCCCAGCCGGGCGAGACGCCGAGCCGCAGCTCCTTGCGCCCGAACGACTGGCTGCACGCCGGGAAGACGGCCGTCTTCGGCGAGCGCTTCCAGCCGCGGACGCGCTTGAGGTCGCGGAAGCAGTAGGAGAGCTTCGGGCCGGTCCGGATCATCTTGGCGCGCGTGCCGTCGCCGTCGAGCGTCCAGAGCTCGAAGCGCGCCGCCCGCCAGTACTTCCAGTAGTGGCCCTGGCCGGGGATCGCCTTCCAGTAGACGTAGCCCGCCTCGGGGAAGTAGATCGGCTTGTGGTCGCGGTTGCGGACCACCTGGTAGGCCTTCGCCAGCGTGTAGCCGTGGCGGCGCGCCTTGCCGGTGCGGTCGGCGCGGATCTCCAGCGGGCCGCTGCCGACGTTGACGATGTGGTTGGTCGCCAGCAGCCGCAGGACCTTGCCGGCCTGCTGCACGCGCAGGTCGGCCGGCGGCGACATCCGCAGGTCCGGGCACTCGAGGTGCAGGTTCGGGTCGTGGCAGGGGTTCGTGTCGGGCAGCGGCCCGGTGACGACCTGGCCGCCGGCGGGCGAGAGCAGCTCGCCCCCGGCGAGGACCAGCAGCGCGGTGAGGATGGGGAGGAGGACGCGACGGACCGGCATGCGGGCGCGGAGTCTGCCGCACGCCGCGGCGCTACGCGTGCGTCGCCGCGCCGACGTCTCCCAGGAACGAGAGCGTCCGGCGCCAGGCGTCGGCCGAGGCGTCGGCGAACTCCTCCTGCTTGCGGTCGAAGAACGAGTGCGGGGCGCCGGGGTAGACGACGATCTCGTGCTCGGCGCCGGAGGCCTCGAGGTTCGTCGCGAACGTGGCGCGATCGGCCTCCGGGATGCCCTGGTCGGCGCCGCCGAAGAGCGCCAGGACGGGGTGGACGGCGCCGGCGATCTCCTCCCGGGGCGACGGGATCCCGAGGCGCTCGCCGTTCAGCCCGCCGTAGAAGCCGACGGCGCCGTCGATCGGCAGCTCGCCGTTGGGGGCCGAGAGGAACGCGTGCGCGCCGCCGACGCAGAAGCCGACGACGACGAACGCGCGGGCGGCGGTCTGCTCGCGCAGCAGCGCGATCGCGGCGGCGACGTCGGCCTGGACCGTGGCCGGTGAGGTCTCGGCGACGTGCGGCCAGAAGTCCCACTCGCCCTCGCGCTCGCCGGGCGCGCCGGCGCTGCGGCCGAACGGGTCGATCGCGACCGCGTGGTGGCCGGCGGCGGCGAAGCGCTCGGCCAGCTCCGCGTAGAAGCGGTAGAGGCCGCGGATGTCGGGGATGATCACGACGGCCGGGTCCTGCGGCTGCGGGGACCTGGCGAGCGCGACCGAGAGGCGCGTGCCGTCGGCGGCGAGGGCCTCCGTGATCTCCGCGGCGGCACCGCCGGCGAGACGGCGGACCCCCGTGGGCAACTCGGGCGGCAGGGCGTCGTGGTCGAAGCACATGGGGTCGGGTCTTCCCACGGGAGGATCCCGGCCATGCACGTCGTGGACCGGACCGCCCTCTTGGGCGATCCGGGGTTCTCCGACCTACGCGGTAGGATTAGAGCCGATGATCTTCACGACCAAGGCGGAGTACGGCGTGCGGCTCCTCGTGGAGCTGGGGCGCCAGCACGATGGTGCAGGCGCGCCGACACCGGTCTCGCTGAAGGCGATCGCCGAGGCCGAGGCCCTGCCGCTCGCCTACCTCGAGCGGATCGTCGCCCTGCTGAAGAAGGCCGGCCTGGTCGAGTCCACGCGCGGCGCGCACGGCGGCTACCGCCTCACGCGCCAGCCCGCGGAGATCCACATGGACGAGGTCGTCCTCGCCCTCGAGGGCGGCGTCGCGCCGATGACCTGCTTCGTGGCGGAGGACGGCTCCTCCTCGCACGGGCGCGTCGTCTGCAACCACGAGGCCGACGCCGGCCACGGCTGCGCCACGAAGCTGCTCTGGACCCGCGTCCAGGGCGGCGTCGTCAAGGCGCTCGCCCAGACGACGCTCGCCGAGCTCGTCGCCTTCTCCAACCGTCCCCCGCAGACCCAGACCGCCACCGCTGTGCGCAACGCCGCAGCGGTCGCCTGAGAACACAGGAAGAACAAGAACATGGCTGCAGAGCTCGAGATCCGCAACCTCCACGTCCAGGCCGGGGAGAAGCAGATCCTCAAGGGCCTCGACCTCACCGTCAACAAGGGTGAGATCCACGCGCTGATGGGCCCGAACGGCTCCGGCAAGTCCACGCTCGCCAACGCGATCATGGGCCACCCGGGACTGGACGTCACCGAGGGCCAGATCATCTTCCAGGGCGAGGACATCACCGAGGCCTCGCCGGACGAGCGCGCGCGGGCCGGGTTGTTCATGGCCTTCCAGTACCCCGTCGCGATCCCGGGCGTGACGATCACCAAGTACCTGCGGATGGTGCTCAACGCCCACCGCGAGGCCAGGGGCGAGAAGGAGATCTCGCTCA
>JAOPZG010000008.1 GCA_025964215.1 Conexibacter sp. | reverse complement strand
AACGCTTTGGCGAAGCGGGGATGCGTGATGTTCTCATCCGCGCGGAACGGCTGAGCGCGGCGTTCGGTGCCCACACGCAGCGAGCCCAGGGAGCAGCGCACAACTTTCACACGACGCCCAACATCGGGACGGCCGCGCGCGACGCGGAGCGGAGGTGGCGAGCGACACGGAGTGACGCCCGGCCAACCCCGCCCCGCACAACGCCCGAGCAGCCTCAGCGCCGCAGCGGCCGCAGACCGCGCGCCATGGCGCCGTCGAGCTGCTCGTCGCTCAGCGCGGCGGCGCTCAAGGGGCTCAGCGCCGCCCCCGCGCGCAGGCCGTCGAGCAGGATCGCGAGGTAGCGCCGCCAGACCTCCGGCGCCACGTCGCCGGTGTACTCCATGACCGCCGTCAGCATCAGCTGGATCACGGGCACGTCGGTGATGTCGACGTCCGGCCGCAGCTGCCCGGCCTCCTGCGCGCGCGCCACGAGCCGGCCGACGATCGGCTTGAGCTTGCCGCGCGCGTGGGCGACGCGCTCGCGGCCGTGTGCCGTGCTGAAGACGAGCTCCTTGAGCGCGCGGTCCTCGCCGTGCAGCGAGATCGCGCGGTCGAAGAAGAAGACGAGCCCGTCCCACGCGTCGTCTAGCGCGCACGCCTGCTCGGCGATCGCGACGACCTCGTCGATGCGCTCCTCGAAGAGCGCGTCGATCAGCGCCTCCTTGTCGGGGAAGCGCCGGTAGACCGTGCCGACCCCGACGCCCGCGCGCTCGGCGACCGCGTCCAGCGTCACGTGCAGCCCGGCCTCGGCGAAGAGCTCGCCGGCCGCGGCCAGGATCCGCTGGCGGTTGCGCTCGGCGTCCTTGCGGAGTGGGCGTGTGTCGAGGCTCACACCGATGAGCGTACCAAAAGCGGAGGAGAGTCCTCCAGTTGCGTGCTAGCCTGTCGACGGAGGTGGAGAACCCACCTCCACTTCGCCCTCGAACCCCTCCCTCTCCCCATGACCCCTGCTTCCACCGATCCCCATCACGACCGCCGCTGGCTGATCCTCGCGGTCCTCGGACTCGCCCAGCTGATGGTCGTCCTCGACGCCACGATCGTGAACATCGCGCTCCCCAGCGCGCAGAAGGACCTCGGCTTCTCCGACGACAGCCGCCAGTGGATCGTCACCGCCTACGCCCTGGCCTTCGGCTCCCTGCTGCTGCTCGGCGGTCGCATCGGCGACCTCTTCGGCCGCAAGTGGGTCTTCATCGCCGGCCTGATCGGCTTCGCCGTCGCCTCCGCCGCCGGCGGCGCCGCGCAGAGCTTCGGCATGCTCGTCGGCGCCCGCGCGCTGCAAGGCGTCTTTGGCGCGATGCTCGCCCCGGCCGCCCTCAGCCTGCTGACCACGACCTTCACCGAGCCCGCGGAGCGCAACAAGGCGTTCGGCGTCTTCGGCGCGATCGCCGGCTCCGGCGCCGCGGCCGGCCTGCTGCTCGGCGGCATCCTCACCGAGTACCTCGCCTGGCGCTGGTGCCTCTACGTGAACCTCGCGTTCGCCGGCGTCGCCGCCTTCGGCGCGTTCACGCTGCTGACCAACACCGCGCATCCGGACAAGCCGCGCCTCGACATCCCCGGGACGATCACCGCGAGCGCCGGCCTCTTCGGCCTCGTCTACGGCTTCTCGCACGCCGCGCAGACGAGCTGGTCGAACGGCACGACGATCGGCTTCCTGGTCGCCGGCGTCGTCCTGCTCGCGATCTTCGTCGCGATCCAGCAGCGCGTCGCCAACCCGCTGCTGCCGCTGCGCGTGATCCTCGACCGCGACCGCGGAGGCTCCTACCTCGCGATCGGCCTGACGGGCATCGCGATCTTCGGCGTCTTCCTGTTCCTCACGTACTACCTCCAGCAGAACCTGGGCTTCTCGCCGATCAAGACCGGCCTCGCGTTCCTGCCGATGACGTTCCTCATCATGTTCACGGCGACGGTCTCCCAGACCAAGCTGCTGCCCAAGGTCGGCGCCCGGCCGCTGGTCGGCGCGGGGCTCGTGCTCGGCTGCGTCGGGATGCTCTACCTGACCGGGATCGGCGCGCACTCCAGCTACTGGACGCACGTCTTCCCGGGCCTGGTCGTCATGGGCGCGGGCTTCGGCCTGATCTTCGCCCCGGCGATCGCGACCGCGACGCTCGGCGTCGAGCCCGGCGACGCGGGCGTCGCCTCGGCGATGGTCAACACCATGCAGCAGATCGGCGGCTCGATCGGCACCGCGCTGCTGAGCACGCTGGCCGCGTCGGCGACGACCGCGGCGCTCGCCGGCGAGCAGCCGACCCGCGAGGCGATCGCCCAGGCCGCCGTGCACGGCTACACGACCGCGTTCTACTGGTCGGCCGCGATCTTCGCGGTGGCCGCCGTGGTCTGCACCGCGCTGCTGCGCGGCGGCGTGCACGAGCCGTCGGCCGCCGGCGAGCCGGTCCTCGCGCACTAGCCCGGGTCGGCGCCGTCCGCCCGACCGTGCCCGCTCCGCACCCGCGGGGCGAGTACGGTCTCCGGCGTGGGACCGCTCCTGCCGGACACCGGACCTCGTGGTCCCCGCTACGCGCGCCGTGCGCGCGGCATCGCGATCGAGGCGACCGCCTTCGTGGTCGTCACCCTGCTGCTGCCGCTGCTGCTCGCGGTGGCCGCGGCGGTCGACCTGACGCTCGCGCTCGTCAAGCGCAAGCCGTGGATGGGCCTGCGGCTCGTCGCCATGTTGTGGTGGTTCCTCTTCGGGGAGCTGCGCGGCATCGCGGGGCTGACGCTCATCGGCCTCGCGTCCCTCGGCCGCGACACGCGCACGCGCCGCTTCCGCGTCTACCGGCTGCGCCAGCTCTGGGCGGCCGGCCACCTCGGCGGCGTGCGGCGGCTGTTCGACCTGGATTTCGACGTGCGGGGGCTGGACGACGTCGCCCCCGGGCCGGTCCTGATCCTCATGCGCCACGCCAGCATCATCGACAACACGATGCCGGACACCGTGGTCGGCCGCGCGCACGGGCTGGGGCTGCGCTTCGTGCTCAAGCGGGAGCTCGAGATGATCCCGACGATCGACATCGGCGGGCGCTGGGTGCCGACGAACTTCGTCCGCCGCGGCTCGGGCGACACGGTCCGCGAGCTGCAGGACCTCGCCAAGCTCGGGATCGACCTCGACCCCCACGAGGGGATCCTGATCTACCCCGAGGGCACGCGCTCGACGCCGAAGAAGCTCGCGAGCGCGAAGGCGAAGATCGCCGAGCGCCAGCCGGAGATCGCGCCGCTCGCCGACAAGTTGCAGCACGTGCTCCCCCCGCGCCTGGGCGGGCCGCTGGCGCTGCTCGAGGCCACGCGCGGGACCGACGTGGTCTTCTGCGGCCACGTCGGCCTCGACGGCTTCGAGTACATCTCGGACATCTGGCGCGGCGGCCTGGTCGGCGGGACGGTGCACGTGCAGTTCTGGCGCTACCCCGCGAGCGAGGTCCCGGTCGAGCGCGACGCGCAGATCCGCTGGCTCTACGACCGCTGGCAGGTCGTCGACGACTGGGTCGGCGCGCAGCGCGCCTAGTGCTGCAGGAGCGCGCGACCTCCATGTTCGCCGCGCGCCCCGCGGGATCCCCCGTACGCTGCTGCGGGTGGAGATCATCGTCACCGACGACGCGGACGCCGAGCGCTACGAGATCACCGCCGGCGGCGAGCTCGCGGGCTTCACGCAGTACCGCCGCCGGCCGCAGCTGATCGCGTTCGTCCACACCGAGGTCGACCCGCGCTTCGAAGGCCAGGGGCTCGGCTCGAAGCTCGTCGCCGCGGAGCTCGACGCCGCCCGCGCCGCCGGCGTCGCCGTCCTCCCCTTCTGCCCGTTCGTCAACGCCTACATCAACCGCCACCCGGAGTACGCCGACCTCGTGCCGGAGGCGTTCCGGGCGAAGTTCGGGCTGTAGCTGATAGGTCCGCAAAGACCGGCTTGAGATCGACCCTTCTTGGCGTGGCCGGGGAGGGTCTTTCTCTTTCTGTCTTTGCGGAAGGAGTCTCTGATGGACCTGCTGCGAAGAGAAGTGCCAGCCA